>DASXMC010000530.1:0-2087 GCA_036495885.1 Allostellaceae bacterium
AAACAGGCGCCGCAAATGTCGAAACTGCTGCCGGGACGGTCGCCGCCGGAGGTCACGGCGCAAAATTATCGCACCCGGCCCCGCGCTGCGGCCGGCGGCGCTGCGCGTCCTGTCGAGGGGCTGATCGGCATCAACGCCGAACAGGCGATCGCCCGCGGCATCCTTGTCGCCGGCAACCCCGACACGGTCTATCGCCAGATCATGGACATCTACGACAAGGTTGGCGGCTTTGCCAATTTCATCTTTGTCGGCCGCTCCGGCTTTCTCGACCACAAGGAGGCGGAAAAAGGCATCCGGCTGATGGCCAAAGAAGTGATCCCGCGCCTCCCCGCCGCCACCTCGACCCCCCAACCCGCCCGCCAAGCGGCGGAGTGATTTATCACGAAAATTGAGACATCAGCGTATGTCCGGCGATGATTACCTCTGAGTTTCGCCTTTATTTTTGGCAGGGGAACCGGCCCATAGCGGGCGGCGGTTCCAGGGCTTCGGCGGCGCCGGTCAGCCGGGAGCCGCACCCTGGGTCGCTGTCTCCATCATATAAAGAGACTGGCTTGCCGCCACGAACAGGCGGTCGCGCTTGGGGCCGCCGAAAGTGAGGTTAGCGCAAACCTCGGGCAGGCGGATGCGGCCGATCAGCTTGCCGGCCGGGTTGAACACGAGCACGCCGGCATAGCCGAGCGGCGCATTGGAGGCGCACCACAGATTGCCCAAGACATCGGCGCACATATCGTCGGGCCCGCATTTGACCCCATCCACCATCATGTTCGTGAACAGGCGCTTGTTGCTGAGCTTCGCGCCGTCGAGATCGAAAGCATAAATGACCCCCTTCCCGCCGGGCCCAGTGTCGCCCGGACCCTTGCCGGTGCTGATCAAGTAGAACGTCTTGTGATCGGGCGAAAAGCAGAGGCCGTTGGGGTCCGGAACCTCCTCCTCGGAGACCACGATTTCGAGCTTGCCGCTCGGGTCTCGGCGGTAGGTGTTAGTCGGCAATTCGCGCTTCTTCCCGCCGATGGCCCCGGCATCCTCGGCGCCGATGCGCGGGTTAATGATCCCTTGCGGGTTGGTGGGCCCGCCGGCTTCGTCCGGGTGACCCTCGGCGATCTGATCGCCATAGCCGGGATCGGTGAACCAGATGCTGCCATCGGGATGCGGCGCCACGCCATTGGGGGAATTTAGCGGCTTGCCCTCGTAGGAATCGGCGATGACCGTCATCGTGCCGTCGTGCTCGTGGCGCACGAGACGGCGAAAGAAATCCTCGCAAGACAGTAGCCTGCCCTGAAAATCGAACGCGTTGCCGTTGGCGTTATAGGACGGACGGCGGAAGACAGTCACCCGCCCGTCATCCCAGATGTAGCGGTAAAGCGTGTTGCCCGAGACGTCGCTGAAGACGAGGTATTGGCCCTGGTTCGACCAGGTCGGTCCTTCCGCCCACAACGCGCCGGTCCAGACGCGGTAGATTGCGCCCTGCGTGCGCCTCAACGAGATAAAGGAGGGATCGACGACAACGACATCGGGGTCCGGATAGATCGACGGGCGGCCCGGCGTCCAGTCGCGCGGCGGATTGGTGACGACGCTCGGCGAGGTGCCGAGCTGGGGCTTGGGTTGGGCAAAGGCGCTCGATTGCACCAGCGCTGCAGCACCGACAAGCCCGGCGCTGCCAGCCAGCAGCGATCGTCGCGATAAGGACTGCCGGATCGCCTGCGGCATCGTCTCCTCCCGTCGATGTCGTTTCCGGCGCAATAGTGACGGCGAGCGAGCCACGCGGCAATCCCGCTGGGCGCTTCGAGACGTATCCTGCGGGCGCTCCTCAGCATGAGGATAGCTTTTGATGCAGAGGGGTCGTCATCCTGAGGAGCGGCCTCTTGGGCCGCGTCTCGAAGGATGCGGCGCTTTTGTACTCCGGCGGGCCAAGGCAGGCAGCGCGGCAAAGTCACGGCGGATCAACGCTTCCTTTTTCTCCCGGCGCCAGCCCTTTACTTGGCGCTCCGCAGCTGCGGCGTCTTCCAGACGGTCGAATTCTTGATGGAATACGAGCGCGACCGGCCGCCGACGCGACGTGTACCCGTCAAAAGCCCCCAACTGATGCT
>DASXMC010000531.1:0-2930 GCA_036495885.1 Allostellaceae bacterium
CGGGCCGGCGGTATCTCGCCGATCCAAGGTGAAACATCTGACTGATTCTGAGCACTAGTTTGGTCGTTGCCTATCAGGAGAATGGAGACCGCGGCGACCAACTCCGCCATCCTGAACTTCTGATGTGCGATCTCGCGCGTCATCAAAAGCCAATGGCGTCTTTCACACCCGGATCGACCGTGACGTAGATAAGCCCGCTCGTAGATGATTTTCGCCCGCGACTCGGCAGCGATGTTCCACCGCAAATCGGCGGTCGGCTCCCCGATCGTGTCGACATAGGCGGTGGTCCACGGCCCGCTTTCTTCGTTCGACTAGGATTCCGACGAGGGGTTGGATTCGACTATCGATTTAGCCTGCTCGAGCACAGGTAGGAGATTGGCGACTTTGCCTTTCTCCACCTCCTCGAGAGCGCCCTCCAACGCGTCCGCGACGGCGTTGAGCTGATCGGCCTCTGGCTTGTCCGGCACTTCGCCGACAGCAGAATCGATCGCCTCGATAGCAGCTTCCAAGGCCTCCGGGAGGCCGCCCTCCTTCACATTGATCACCGCCTCTTGCACACGCGCCAGGGCATCCGCGACCTCGCCGCCCGTCTCCGCCTGAGCCGGACTGTCCGCCTGGTCAGTCTGCGACGATGTATTCGGTGACTCACCCTCCGTTCGCTCACCCGCCATTATCATTCTCCTGATCAGGACCGATGGAAAGGCACACGATTCTACCATTGTCGACGATTGAACAGGCTGCAAACACGCGGGACTTGAAAGAGGCTCCCGAAATCTATGATCTGTGTACGATTGTGGATCCTCCGATGCCGCCGCCCCGCTCTCGCGTTCTCGGGGCGTCCCGATCTCCGCGATATTTCTTCGTGGATGCGGAACCGGAGCGGGCTGTCGCTGTTGTGGTGCCGCAGCCTCTGCTGCGTTCTGCCGGAGCATCGCGACCATGCCAAGCCCATTGCGTTCGGCGGAGCCCGAAGCCGCATTGCCATCCCAGATTGCAGCGAAAGGAACCCTCGGTCTGCGGGCTCCAGTAGGGATCGAAGTCGCCGCCATCGTAGTGGCCGCTCTTTATTTCGGGCGCGAGGTGCTGGTCCCAGTCACTTTGGCGATGCTGCTGAGCTTTGTCTTGAGCCCGCTCGTGGAACTGATGCGGCGGTTATGGCTTGGGCGGATCCTGTCCGTCGTTCTCGCCGTGGTGCTGGCCCTAGGTCTGATCCTCGCGCTCAGTAGTGCGATCGGTACGCAGGTGGCGCAGCTCTCCGGGAACCTGCCGCAATATCAGACGACAATCGAGACCAAGATTACCCGACTGCGGAACGCCACCGTCGACAAGATTACGGAGAAGCTGGGTAGCTTCGGGCATCAGCCCTCCGGTTCCGTGCCGCGCTCCGAAGCGCCGACGCCCCCTCCGACCGGCGCGTCGGCTCAGGGGCAGCAGCAGGAGCCGGTCCCGGTGGTGGTGACCCAGCCGGCCCCGTCCGTGCTCGACATCGCCAAGAGCGTTCTCGAGCCGATGCTTTATCCGTTGGCGACGGCAGGCATCATTCTGGTGGTCACGATATTCGCGCTGCTACAGAAGGAGGATCTGAGCGACCGCGCGATCAGGCTGCTCGGGTCGGGCGACCTGCACCGCACCACAGTAGCGATGGACGAGGCCGGGCGGCGGCTCAGCCGCTATTTCCTGACCCAGCTCGGGCTCAACGCCAGCTTTGGCGTGATTGTCGGCGTCGGCCTTTATTTCATCGGCGTTCCCAACCCGCTGCTGTGGGGGATTCTCGGGACGCTGTTGCGCTTTGTTCCCTACGTCGGATCGTGGATCGCCGCCGCGTTGCCAATAGTGCTGGCGGCGGCCGTCGAGCCCGGCTGGTCGATGGCGATCTGGACGGCCGTGCTCTACGTTGTCACCGAACTGATCATGGGGCAGGCGGTCGAGCCGCTCGTCTACGGCCATAGCACGGGCCTGTCGCCGGTCGCGGTGATCATCGCCGCGATCTTCTGGACCTGGATTTGGGGGCCGATCGGCTTGATTATCTCGACCCCGTTGACGCTGTGTCTCGTCGTCCTCGGCCGGCACATCGAGCGGCTCGAGTTTTTTGACGTGCTGCTCGGCGATCGCCCGGCGCTGACCCCGGTGGAAGGCCTCTATCAGCGCATGCTCGCCAGCGATCCCGACGAGGCGGAAGAGCAGGCCGAGCGCTATCTCGCCGATCAGCCGCTCTCATCCTATTACGACGAGGTGGTGCTCGAGGCGCTGCGTCTGGCCGCCAACGACGTCCTGCGCGGTACGATTGAAGCTTCGCGGCTCGAGGATTTTACCGCCTCGATGGACGAGCTGATCCAAGATCTCGGCGAGCGGACCGACCTTTCCGCGGAGGCTGCCGAAGCCGAAAAAACCGACGTCGAGGTGACGGTTGACCGACAGGTACTACCGAACGCGCCAACGGCGGGAGAACCGGTCGGAGACGACCGGCTGGCGCCGGAATGGCAGACAGAGACGCCGGTCCTGTGCATTGCCGGGCGCGGGGCGCTCGACCAATTGGCGGCGCGCATGCTCGCCCAGTTGCTCGGCAAACATGGGCTCAAGGCCCGCATCGTGCCGCATGAGGCGGTCTCGCGCACCCGCATCGCCGCGCTCGACTTCGCGGGGGTCGCGATGATGTGTATCTCGGTCATCAATGTTGGCGGCAGTACCGCCCGCTTGCGTTACCTGCTGCGGCGGCTCCGCGAGAGCCAGCCCGCAGCCCGCCTGCTTCTCGGGCTGTGGCCGGCGGAGGATACGGAGGTCGTCGATGGCGATCTGCGCCGGGCCCTCGGCGCCGATTTTTATGTAACCAGCCTGCGCGAGGCCGTGCGAACTTGCTTGGCCGAGGCGTATCAAGCGCCCCGACCGCAGATGCGGCTCGTCACCGCGGCGCAGGAAGCAGGCCAGTGAGC
>DASXMC010000532.1:0-3166 GCA_036495885.1 Allostellaceae bacterium
CTGCAGATTCCAATGGAAGCCGTCCAGGCGTTCTGAGGTGATGGCGTCCGGCGTTCTGATCTGATCCCGTCCAGCATTCCAATCTGATGGCGTCCACCGTTCTGACGAAGCCGTCCACCGGAGTGAAGGGGGCGACCGGGAAGAAGAGGTGGCGTCTCGCGGGTCAGCATCAAGCTGGCATCCACTGCTCCATCGCAATCGATGGAGTGAGGGATGCCCACCAAGAGGCTGACTATGCGGCGGATACATCGACTGATGACATTGCGCTTCGGCGCAGGCGCGACGACGCGGGCGATCTCGCGAGAACTGGGCATCTCTCACAGCACGGTGCGCGAGTATCTGGCTCGGCTCGCGGCCGCTGGGATCACCTGGCCGTTGCCGGCCGAACTCAGCGATCGGGAACTGGAACAGCGATTGTTCGTCAATGGCGGTGTGCGAGCCGGAGCACGCCATCACGTGGAGCCGGACTGGGCGGCGGTCGCGCGGGAGCTGAAGCGCCCGGGCGTCAACCTGATGATCCTATGGGAAGAATATCGGGCCGTTCAGTCTGATGGCTACGCCTACAGCAGATACTGCCAATTGTTCCGCGAGTTCGAGCGTCGGCTGTCGCCCAGCATGCGACAGACGCATGTCGCCGGCGACAAGGCCTTCGTCGACTTCTCGGGCAAGAAGATCCCGATCGCCGATCCAACGACCGGCGTGGTGCGCGAGGCCGAGATCTTCGTCAGCGTGCTGGGCGCGTCCAATCTCACCTATGCGGAGGCAACCTGGACGCAGGGCTTACCGGACTGGATTGGGGCGCACGTGCGGATGTTCCGGTTCTGGGGCGCGAAGCCTCGCCTCCTGGTGCCCGACAACCTGAAGAGCGGCGTGCACAAGGCCTCATTCTACGACCCCGAGATCAATCGCAGTTACGGCGCCATGGCTGTTCATTACGGCGTCGGCATTCTGCCAGCCCGGCCATATCATCCGAAGGATAAAGCAAAAGTCGAAGCCGGGGTACGCATCGCTCAGTTCTACCTGCTGGGCCGGTTGCGCAACCTGAAGTTCTTCTCGCTCGCCGAATGCAACATGGCGATCGCCCAGATCCTGGTGCAGCTGAACGGGCGGACGATGCGCCGGCTCGGGTTCAGCCGGCGCGAGCTGTTCGAGACGGTCGAACGCCCGGCGATGCGACCACTGCCTGACACCGATCATGAGTATGCCGAATGGGCGTTTGCCCGCGTCGGCATCGACTATCACGTCGAAGTCGCCGGGTTCTTCTATTCCGTCCCGCACACCCTGATCCGCCGACAGGTCGAGACGCGGTTGACCGAGCGCACGGTGGAAATGTTCCACCGCGGTCAGCGCGTTGCCGCGCACGCTCGGCGCTACGG
The DNA here is from genome assembly GCA_036495885.1 of Allostellaceae bacterium. Classification (GTDB taxonomy): domain Bacteria; phylum Pseudomonadota; class Alphaproteobacteria; order ATCC43930; family CGMCC-115725; genus AP-15. The sequence continues at coordinate 1,377 of DASXMC010000532.1, forward strand.
TGGTCCGCGGCACGGTACCTTGCCCGACCACATGCCGAGCGCGCACCGGTTGTATGCCGAGTGGAACCCCGAACGCTTCCAGAGCCAGGCGCGGGCGATCGGTCCCAACACCGAGGCGCTGATCATCGCCGTGCTGGCCCGGCGGCCACATCCGGAGCAGGGGTTCCGCACTTGCCTCGGCATCCTGCGTCTGTACCGCGGCATCGATGCCGTCCGCGCTGAGGCGGTCTCTGTCCGCGCGGTCGAGATCGGCGCGCTCAATTACCAGAGCGTGGCCTCCATCCTCGAGCATCGGCTCGAGACCAAGACGGCGCCGCGCACCGCGGACAGCGCGCCAATCTTGCACGCCAACATCCGCGGATCCCGCTACTACCACTGAGGAGAACGACGTTGCTGCAGCATCCGACGATCGACCGCCTGCGCGAGCTCGGCCTGGAGGGCATGGCCAAGAGCCTGCGCGACCTGACGGCCAACCCTGAAAGCAATGCTCTCGACCATATGGAGTGGCTCGGCATCCTGCTCGAGCACGAGATGACCCTGCGACAGCAGAAGCGGTTCGAGGCGCGCGCCCGGACCGCCAAGCTGCGTCACCTCGCCTCCGTGGAGGACATCGACTATCGAGCAGCCCGCGGCCTTGATCGTACGCTGTTCCTGAAGCTCGCCGGCTGCGATTGGATCCGCGAGCATCGCCACTGCCTCCTGACCGGTCCATGCGGCGTCGGGAAAAGTTGGCTGGCTTGCGCCCTCGGGTTCAAGGCATGCCGGGAAAACCTCTCGGTCCTCTATCAGCGCGTCCCCCGCCTGTTTGCCTTGCTGGCTTTGGGACGTGGTGATGGTCGTTACGCCAAGCTGATGCGTCAGCTCGGCCGCGTCGACCTCCTCATCCTCGACGATTGGGGACCCGAACCACTGCTACCCGAGCAGCAGCGCGATCTGCTGGAGATCGTCGAGGATCGCTACAATGCCGGCTCGCTGATCATCACCAGTCAGCTTCCGGTCGATCGCTGGTATGAGCTCGTGGGCAATCCCACTCTGGCCGATGCGATCCTCGATCGCATCATTCATAACGCCTATCGCGTCGAGCTGAGCGGCGAGAGCCTGCGAAAGCCGAGAGCTTCTGCTTGACCCCGATCATTCACTCATGACATGAGCCAAATCGACCTGCCGAGACGACACCACCTGGACGCCATCACCTCAGAACGGTGGACGGCATCAGATCAGAATAGGTGGACGCCTTCAGTTCGGTATGCCCGGACGGCATCGTTGGAATCCGCATACTGCGGACGGAACGTAGCGGCTAATAGCTTCCAGTATCATCACAAACGGCCGCAGCATCGCACGCTGCGGTTTTCATCGCACATGGTGCGCCACGCCCATTTCAGATTTGACCCGCTGCACCGTGCTGACACCAACGCCCAGCCCCTTCGCCACCTTCAGTATCCCCGCCCCGCCATCCAGGCGTTCCCGGATGGCCCTTTCGGTCTTAACCGTGACCTTGGGCCTACCCAGCATCTTCTTCCCGTTTGCACGCATCGCGCCCGGTGGAAGCTTCGCGATCTCCTCCCTCGCCCGCTGCAACCCCGCCATGACACGTTCCCGGATCATGCCTCGCTCCAGCTCTGCGAACACGGCCGCCATCTGCAACATGACCTTCCCATGCGGCGTTGTCGCGTCCATCGCTTCCTTATCGGCGTAGATCGCCACGCCGGCCGCATCCAACTCGGCAAGAGCGGTTGCGACCGCCGCGGTGCTACGGCCGAGACGGTCGATTGACCAGAACATGAGAACGT
>DASXMC010000533.1:0-1830 GCA_036495885.1 Allostellaceae bacterium
CTGTCCACCGCGCTGATGCCACCCGGCGCCATCACAGATCACCGCGGCGATCGATCCCGGGGTGACCTGGGTGCTGATCTCGGCGAGGTGGAGGTTCATGCATTCCGTGTTGGCGGCCGGCGCGATGATCGCCGCGCCGACCCCCCGATCGGGGCAGATTGCGCCAAAGATATAGACCGTGTCGTGACGGTTATCGCGCACCATCGGCGGACGCGAGCCAACGGGCGCCCACACATAACTGAGCGAACCTTTTTGTCCCACCCGGGCTTCATCCTTACATGATGGTTCGTCTGTCAATGGCTTCCTGTCATCGCGCCTCCTATCTCGCGTTGATCATGTCTCGATGTCGGAATCAAGTTTGCGCCCGGGGTTGTCTGTATCGCAGCAACGACTGCGTCACCTTACATGCGGTCGGGTCGTTGATCGGCCCGCACCATGATGCCTCTTGCACGAGGCTTTGCCCCGGCGAGACGCGACCCACCTGAAACGCGGTAGCACGAAGCTACCAAAGAAGAAGACGGTCGCGCTTCCCATGCCGCTGCTGGCCGCTGATCCGCTGGCGGCGGCAATCTTGCCAGACGATACCGTGGCGGCACTGCATGCCCTGAGCATGACGCCATCCGGCACGACCCCGGTCTCCACGTAGCGCCACAGTGCGATCAGCAGCTTCCTTGCCATCGCGACAATCGCGATCCGCCGCGTGCGCCCCTGCAGTGTGCCGACACGCTCGCGGAACCAAACGGCGAGCGCGCTGTCCGGCTGATAGCGCAGCCATAGCCAGGCAAGCTGGATCATGGTTGTGCGTGCCCGAGGGTTGCCGGCCCGGCTGATGGTCCGGTCGCGGTCCATCCCGCCGCTCTGGTAGGGCATCGGTGTGATGCCGACATAGCTGGCGAGCTGACGGCGGTTATCGAACGAGCGATAGAACACCTCGCGGGTCAGCACGGCGGCGAAGTTCTCACCGATGCCGCGAATACGTTGCAGAGCAGCGATCTTGCCGACTATCGCATCGGCCGGTTCGGCTTCCTCCAGTGCTTGGCCACGGGCGGCCTCCAGCTCACGGATTAACTCCAATACCAAGACGAGCCGTCGGCGCAGCCGATCGAGCTCCGCTCGCAACAATTGGGGCAGAGCACGGCCGTCACCCGTTCGCAGCTCGGCCACGTCGCGCTCCCAAGAGCGCAGCGACGGCCTTCCCCGAATGCCCTGCGTGAACAGCAGCGCTTCGATCCTGTTCTCGAGGCGCAGTTTATCCTGCACGAGGTGCTCGCGCTCGCGGTGCGGGCGCTTGGCGTCTTCCTCCTCCGGCGTGGGTACCCGCACCATGCTGCACACCTGGCGATCGCCACCCAGCCAAGCGGCCAGCACGCGTAGCATACCCTCGGCATCCAGCCGGTCGGTCTTGGCTCGTCGTGCCCGGCGGTTGACCAGGATGCTGGTCGGCTCGAGCACGTAAGCGGCGACGTCGTGCGCCGTCAGCATTCGATGCAGCCAGAACCCGTCCCGGCCGGCCTCAAAACAGCACGCCACGTCCACCGGGCTGCCCCGTTTGGCTGAGGCACGTGATCGAAGCTTCTCAATGACCGCGAACAACGCCGTCGTGTTGCCGCCCTCCAGACGGTGCAGCCGCACCTTCTCAGTGTTCGGCAGGCGCGCAGCAACAAGCCACGATGTGACGCTGAGTTCGATGGAAATGTAGACGGTGCGTTCCGACGGCATGGCGGCAGGCTCCTCGATCTGATTGCGGACCTGCCAGTATTGCCGAGCAACCCGGGCGGTGTCCTACTTCATAACATCTGAAACCAGATTTCCACCGGCGCGGTCTTGTCG
>DASXMC010000534.1:0-5343 GCA_036495885.1 Allostellaceae bacterium
GACCAAATCCTTTTATCTCCTGCACGAGTTTCCCGGGCGCTGGAATGTGGGCATGTTGTGGGTCGAGCCGGTCAACGACCATGTCAATGACGGGGTTTCGAGCGTGATCGTCGGCGCCAATGATTGGGCTGGCGGCTGGGCGATCGACCGCGACGGCCAGCCGCTCTACGCCTGCGTGCCGGGCGGCGAACAGCAGCGCGAAACGGCGCTGCGTTTCGGGATCAATCTCGTGATGTATGTGCTGACCGGCAACTACAAATCGGACCAAGTTCACGTCCCGGCGATCCTGGAGCGGCTCGGTCAATGACGAGCACCGGCTGGTCGATTGCCGCAGCGCCCCTGCTCCCGTGGTCGGCGCTGGCGGTGTTCGCCGCCGCCGCGGCCGTGCTGTTGGGGCTGGGCCTATGGCGAGGCGCGCCGGGGCTCGGCTGGCGCGCGGCAGCAATCGCGGTCCTGCTCGCGGCCCTTGTCAACCCGTCGCTGATCGAGGAGGAGCGGGTGCCGCAGCGCGATGTTGCGATCATTGTGGTCGACGACTCGCCAAGCCAGTCGATCGGCAACCGACAACAGGCAACCGCAGGGGCCCTTGCCGTTCTCAGGGACAGGCTTGCCCGTCGGCGCGACATTGACCTCAGGGTGATCCATGCCGGAGCTCCCCAGCCCGGCGGCGGCGACGAAGGGACGCGGTTGTTTACCGCACTCGACCGGGCGCTGTCGGATGTGCCGCGGCAACGGCTCGCCGGGATCGTGATGATCACCGACGGCGAGGTTCACGATGTCCCGGCGGGCGACGCCAAGGCGTTGCGCCAGGCGGTTCCGGCGCCGCTTCATGTGCTGCTGTCGGGAGAGCCGAACGAGCGCGATCGCCGCCTCGTCATCTTGCAGGCGCCGAGCTTCGGCATTGTCGGCAAGCCGGTGCAGCTGAAAATCAAGGTCGAGGATTTGCCCGAAACCGCCGCCGAAAAGGAGGGCGGGGACACCGACACGGCGGTAGTGACGTGGCGCAAGGACGGCGGCGCGGCGCAGGAACTGACGGCACCGGTCGGACAGGAGGTCAGCCTGCCGGTGCTGGTTGATCACGGCGGCTCCAACGTGCTGGAGCTTCAGGTCGAGCCCGGACCGTATTCGTTGACTCCCATCAACAAGCGGGCCGTCGCCGTCGTCAACGGCGTACGTGACCGCTTGCGGGTGTTGCTGATCTCGGGCGAGCCGCACGCGGGCGAACGAGTGTGGCGCAACCTCCTCAAATCCGACCCCTCGGTCGATCTCGTCCATTTCACAATTCTACGGCCGCCGGAAAAGCAGGACGGCACGCCAATCCGCGAGCTGTCGCTGATCGCGTTTCCGATCCGGGAGCTGTTCGACACCAAGCTCGACGATTTCGATCTGATTATCTTCGACCGTTACAACCGACGCGGCGTGATCCCCGAGGCCTATCTCGAAAACATCGTGAATTATGTGCGCAATGGCGGCGCCCTGCTCGAAGCGGCGGGCCCCAATTTCGGCACCCCGTTGAGCCTGTCGCGCACGCCGTTGGGCGAGATCTTTCCAACCGAGGCCACGGGCGAGGTTTTTGACGAGGGCTTCAAGCCGCAATTGACCAGTATCGGCCGCCGCCATCCGGTCACCGAGGGCCTGCCCGAGGCCGGTCCGCCGGGCGGCGAACCCAGCTGGGGCCGGTGGTTCCGGCAAGTCGACGCTCGCGTCCGCCGCGGCACCACGGTGATGACCGGAGACCGCGACGACCCGCTGTTGGTGCTCGACCGCGTCGGCAAAGGGCGAGTGGCACAGCTGCTGTCGGACCAAATGTGGTTCTGGGCGCGCGGCTTTGAGGGCGGCGGGCCGCAGGCCGAGCTGTTGCGACGGCTGGCCTACTGGTTGATGAAGGAGCCCGATCTCGAAGAAAACGACCTGCGCGCCGCGGTCGACGGCAGCCGGCTGGTGGTCACCAGGCAATCGCTCGAACCCGACGATCGCCCGGTCGCCGTGACCTTCCCTGACGGCACGAGCCGCAGCTTGCGTCTGACGCCGGTCGAAGGCGGGCGCAGCACCGGGCAGCTGGCGATCGCCGAGATGGGACTTTATCGCGTCAGCGACGGCAAGAAGACCGCACTTGCGGCCGCCGGGCCGCTGAACCCGGTCGAGTTCAGCGATGTGCGCACGACCCCCGACAAGCTGGCGCCGGTCGTCGCCGCAACCGGCGGCGGCATCTTTTGGGTCGGTCCCGGCGCCATCCCGCAGATCCGCCGGGTCGCCGCCGGCGACGCCGCGGCCGGGCGTGACTGGATCGGCTTGCGCGCCAACGGCGACTATACGGTCAGCGGGTTTCGCGAAGTGCAGCTGTTGCCGGCAGTGGTGATCCTGGTCCTGATTGTCGGTGGCCTCATTGGGGCATGGCGGCGCGAAGGGCGGTGAGCCGGCGCCGCCGGGATCGGTGAAAAACTGGTGCTGAGACAGGTGTTGGCGCCGCTGCATCCGGACGGATTCAAATTCGTCCTGGCGGGGGTCGCGGCGACCGTCCTGTTGTTTTTTGTGGCGCGCCCGGCCGGGTGGGGGGCGCTGGTCCTGACATTGGCGGTCGCTTATTTCTTTCGCGACCCGTGGCGGGTCACCCCGCTGCGGCCGGGTGTGCTGGTCAGTCCGGCCGACGGCCTCGTCACCTCGGTAACGCAGGCGGCACCACCACCCGAGCTCGACATGGGCGAGGCCGCGGTCACCCGAATCGGCATCTTCCTGAGCCTCTTCGACGTGCATGTGACGCGCGCGCCGGTCGGCGGTCGGGTCGTAGCGCTGCGCCATAGCAAGGGGCGCTTTCGCAATGCCATCGCAGACGAAACCGGCCTCGAGAACGAGCGGCTGGCGATCCGGGTGGCCCCGGCCGAGGGGCCCGAGATCGCCTTTGTCGAGGTCGCCGGCCTCGTTGCCCGCCGAATCGTGTGCGATCTGCACGAGGGTCAGCGCATCGCCGCCGGCCAGCGCATCGGCATCATCCGCTTCGGCTCGCGGGTCGATGTTTATTGTCCCCCGCCTTATGTAACAATGGTCGTGGCGGGGCAGCGGATGATCGGCGGCGAGACGGTGCTCGCCGACAGCAGCGCGTCCGAGGCGGTGCGGCAAGGGAGCGCGCATTGAGGGAATGGCGCGGAAGGCGACCGGGACGGTTGCGGATGCGGACGGGGCGGATGCCGCGGTCGCGGGTGCAGCGGCTCTCCGACCGGTCCGTCAACCGCATGATCCCGAACATTCTGACATTGTTGGCGTTGTGCGCCGGTATGACGGCGATGCGGTTTGCAATCGGCGGAAATTTTGTTGGCGCAGTGTTTGCGATCATTGTCGCCGGCGTCTTTGACGGGCTCGATGGCCGCATCGCCCGGCTGCTCAAATCGACTTCGATCTTTGGCGCCGAGCTTGACAGCTTGGCCGATTTCGTCAGCTTCGGGGTGGCGCCGGCCGCCGTTCTCTATCTGTGGACGATGTCCAGTTTGCACGGCCTCGGCTGGGCGATCGTGTTGTTCTACGCGGTGTGTTGCGCGCTGCGGCTCGCCCGCTTCAACATCGAAGCCGGCGCTGCTCCTCCCTCCCACATGGCGCCGTTTTTTACCGGCGTGCCGGCGCCGGCCGGCGCCGGGCTCGTAATGGTGCCGATGTTCCTGAGTTTCGAGTGGAGTGATTGGCTGTTTCGCTCGCCCTACCTGAATGCGGTGACGGTGACCGGCATCGCTCTCCTGATGGTCAGCAAACTGCCGACCGTGTCGTTGAAACGAATCCGGGTGCGCCATGATTGGGTGATGCCGACCTTGCTCGGTATCGGCATATTGGCTGCCCTGGTCACGACCTTCCCGTGGCCGACCCTGACCGCGATTGGCATCGTCTATGTCGGCTCGATCCCGCTGACGATCCGCTTCTACTCCCGGCTGCGGCGCAATGCCGAGATGCGCCGTGGCGAGCCCGCCGCCGCGGCAGCGCTGCCGCTCGGCCCCTATTCGCCCGACGACGAAACTCCGCCCGCGACCCAATGGAAGCACTGATCCGCCGCGGGATCATGACCACGGCTCCACTTTGCTGTTGGGGCGATTGCAGGCGGCGTGCGCCGACGCTAAGCTCATCCGATCGTTTGCCGGCCGCGAGGGCCGCCGCAATTCAAAGGAGCACCGCCATGCCTGTCAAAGCCGGAGTTATTCGCGCCGGGGCGCGCACCACCAGGCGGGGTGCGGCCGAAACCTTTACCGGGGTCGTGTTTCAGGATCCGGTGATCACCGCCGAAGCGCCGTCGCGCCTAGGCGGGTCGGTCGTGTCCTTCACCCCGGGGGCGCGCACCGCGTGGCACTCGCATCCCGTCGGCCAGACGCTGTTTTGCTTGTCCGGCATTGGCCGCATCTGCTTTAAGGGCGAGAAGCCGCAAGTGCTGAACCCCGGCGATACGGTCAATATCCCGCCGGACACGCTGCACTGGCATGGTGCCGCACCCGATCGCCTGTTCTCGCACCTGGCGTTGTCGGAAGCCGGCGAGCAGGGTCAGGGCACGTCCTGGGGCACGCACGTCACCGACACCGAATACAACGAGCCCGCTACCACCACCTGACCCAGCCCGCACGACGCCGCTGGGACGGCGGCGTCGGTGACGGCCGGGTTACTCTCGCTGATGGCGCAGGTGGCGCCAGACGTACCAGCCCACCCCCAGCAAGACGATCAGCAGAACCACCCAGTTGAACCGCTGGAACAGGGTGTGGAGACGAGGGTCGGTATCCCACTTCTGCCCAAGCTTGTAGCCGGCGTAAGCGAGCGCAAAGCACCACGGCCACGATCCGATAAAGGTATAGAGCTGAAATTTGAGCTGCGGTAGGCGGGCGATGCCGGCGGGCAGCGAGATAAAGGTCCGGATCACCGGCAACAGCCGCGCAACCAGAACCGCGATCCCGCCGTAACCGGAAAAGAACCGGTCGGCGGTGGCGAGATCGCGCCGGCTGATCAACATGTAGGGTCCCCAGCGCTCAACGATCGGCCGGCCGCCCCAGCGCCCGAGCGCATAGGCCGCCGTCGAGCCGATATTGCACCCCACCGCACCCGCGGTCGCAACGAGAACGAGATCGAAGCGTCCGGTGGAGGCGAGATAGCCCGAGAACGGCATGATGATTTCCGACGGAAGCGGAATGCAAGCCGACTCGATCGCCATCAGTGCCGCCATCCCGAGGTAGCCTCCCCCGGATATGGTGGCGATGATAAAGCCGGCGAGTGCAGCCGAGAGGTGCGAGAGCATCGGCCTTTCTCGGCATCCTCGCGGTCATGCGCAAGCCCCGCCGTTGCCCCCGCGCCGATCCGCCGCCGGGTCCGCCGACAATCATA
>DASXMC010000535.1:0-2996 GCA_036495885.1 Allostellaceae bacterium
CACAGCCCGCGCGATGGCCGCTTTATCGAGCGCATCGGAACCTACAATCCGATGCTCGACCGCAGCCACGCCGACCGTGTCACCTTGAAGACCGAGCGGGTCCAGCATTGGCTCGGCGTCGGCGCGCTGCCGACCGATCGGATGGCGCGTTTTCTGGGCGAGGCCGGGCTCATCGAAAAGCCGGCAATCCGCGAAACACCGATAAAATCGGCGCCAAAAGCCAAGGCACAAGAACGGGCGAAGGCGGCAGCCGAAGCTGCCGCTACGGCCGCGGGCAGCACGTAGACCCTGTCACCCTGGTTGTTCGATGCCCCGCGAGCACCCAAGCCACTCGATCGCCCCTCACCCCCGGATCGGGTTCGGGGCAGGCTCTCCCGCTGCGCGGGTTCCTCCCTCTCCCCGCGAGCGAGGAGAGGGCTGGGGTGAGGGGCTGACCCGCAGGGTTTGCGTCGGGGTCGTCACCGGCCCGCACGGGGTGCGCGGTGCGGTGCGCATCAAGAGTTTTACCGCGCGCCCGGAAGATGTCGCCGCCTACGGACCGCTTGGCGATGAAAGTGGAACGCAGCATTTTGATCTGCAGTTGATTGGTGCGGCAAAGGGGGTTGTGATCGGGCGCTTCTCCGGCATTGACGACCGCAACCGCGCCGAAGCGCTGCGCGGGCTGCACCTCTATTTGCCGCGAGCGGCGCTGCCGCTACCCGAAGACGAGGAGTACTACCACGCCGATCTGATCGGCCTCGCCGCGATGCTGGCGGACGGAACCTCGCTCGGCCGGGTCCGCGCGATCCATGATTTCGGTGCCGGCGACTCGCTCGAAATCGAGCGCGGCGGTGGACCACCGCTGATCGTGCCGTTCACCCGCGCGGTGGTGCCGGTGGTCGAGATCGACGCCGGGCGGCTCGTCATTGACCCGCCGGAGGGCCTGCTCGATGACAACGGGGCTCGGCACCCTGTGGTCGGGGATGTCCCGTGAGCTGGCGGGTGTCGGTATTGACGATCTTCCCCGAAATGCTGCCGGGCCCCCTCGCCTACTCGCTCGCCGGCAAGGCGTTACAAGCCGGGCTGTGGCGGCTCGACACCGTTGACATCCGCGACTTCGCGCTGGACCGACACCGCTCGGTTGATGATGCGCCATTTGGCGGCGGACCAGGAATGGTGATGCGACCGGATGTACTTGATGCGGCCATCGCCGGCGCCGGCGGCGAGGGACCGGCGATCGTACTGTCGGCGCGCGGGCGCCGGCTCGATCAGCAACGCGCCGCCGAACTCGCCGCCGGGCCAGGCGTCCGGCTGATCTGCGGCCGTTTTGAGGGGATTGACGAGCGGGTTATCGCGGCGCGTGCGCTCGAAGAACTGAGCCTCGGCGATTTTGTGCTGTCGGGCGGCGAGCCGGCGGCGATCGCATTGATCGATGCCTGCGTGCGACTGCTGCCGGGCGTGGTCGGCGACAGTGCGGCGCTGTGCGAAGAGAGCTTTACCGGCGGCTTGCTCGAATACCCGCACTACACACGACCGCAGATATGGCAAGGCAGGCCGGTTCCAGACGTGCTGGTCTCGGGCGACCATGGCCGCATCCGCGCGTGGCGTCAGGCCGAGGCCGAGCGGCTGACGCGCGAGCGCCGCGGCGATTTGTGGGAGCGTTATGTGGCCGCCCGCGCTCAAACTCTAGGCGGTGACCAGCAAATCAATCGAAAGGTCGAACCATGAACCTTCTTCAGCAATTGGAGCACGAGCAGGTCGAGAAGCTCGCCGCCAGCCGGTCGGTGCCGAAATTCGAGCCCGGCGACACGGTACGGGTCAGTCTGCGCGTGGTCGAAGGCGAGCGCGAGCGCATCCAGGCCTTCGAGGGCGTGTGCATCGCCCGCAAAAATGCCGGCCTGAATTCCAGCTTTACGCTGCGCAAAATTTCTTACGGCGAGGGGGTCGAGCGGATCTTTCCGCTGTATTCGCCGCGGATCACCGCGATCGACGTCGTGCGCCGCGGCGTCGTACGCCGCGCCAAGCTCTATTATTTGCGCGGCCTCACCGGCAAACGGGCGCGCATAGCCGAGCGCGCGCGTGACAGCGGTCGCCAAGAACCCGCCCAAACCGCCCCGCCGCCGGCCCCGGCTGCTGGCGCCGCGGACAATCGATCGGAGTGAGGAAACCATGGCCCCGCCACGCACGCTGTTTGACAAGATCTGGGACAATCATGTCATCGCCCCTCAAGGCGAGGGCTCCTATCTGATCTATATCGACCTGCATCTGATCCATGAGGTCACCACCCCGCAGGCCTTCGAAGGGCTAAAGCTGGCCGGCCGCAAAGTGCGCCGGCCTGACGCCACTCTGGCGGTGGCCGACCACAATGTCCCGACCTCGGACCGCAGCCGCGGCATCGACGACCCCGAGTCGAAACTCCAGGTCGACACGCTCGAACGGAATGTGCGGGAGTTCGGCGTCCCATATTTTGCGGTCGACAGCATCAGCCAAGGGATCGTCCACATCATCGGTCCCGAGCAAGGGTTGAGCCAGCCCGGCATGACGATCGTTTGCGGCGACAGCCATACCGCGACGCACGGGGCGATGGGTGCGCTCGCCTTTGGCATCGGCACTTCCGAAGTCGAGCATGTGCTGGCCACCCAGACCCTGATCCAGGCTCACGCCAAAAACATGCTGATCGAGGTCAACGGCAGCCTCGGCGCCGGGGTCAGCCCCAAGGACGTGATCCTCGCGATCATCGGCAAGATCGGCACCGCCGGCGGCACCGGCCATGTCTTCGAATATGCCGGCAGCACGTTTCGCGACATGTCGATGGAAGGCCGGATGACGGTCTGCAACATGTCGATCGAGGCCGGGGCGCGCGCCGGTCTCGTCGCCCCCGACGACACCACGATCGCGTATTTGCAGGGTCGGCCTTACGCACCAAAGGGGGCGGCCTGGGAGCAGGCAGTCGCCTATTGGCGCACCCTCCCCTCCGACCCCGGCGCGAAATACGACAAGGCGGCGCATCTCGACGC
>DASXMC010000536.1:0-4800 GCA_036495885.1 Allostellaceae bacterium
ATTTCTCGGCTACGAGGCCGAGACCGCCGAGGGGATCGTACTGGCACTGCTGCGCGATGGCTTTCGCGTTGCCGAAGCCGCCGTCGGCGACAATGTCGCGGTCATCGTCAACCAGACGCCGTTTTACGCCGAGTCGGGCGGGCAGGTCGGCGACACCGGGGTGATGTTTACCGCGGGCGGCGCCGAGTTGGCGGTTGCCGACACATTCAAGAAAGCGGGCGACCTGCACGTCCATATCGGAATGCTGACGCACGGCGCGCTACGCGAGGGCGATGCCGTCGAACTGCGCGTCGACGGCGCCCGCCGCCGCCGAGTGCGCGCCAACCATTCAGTGACCCATCTGTTGCACGAGGCGCTGCGCCGCCGGCTTGGTCCGCACGTCACGCAAAAGGGCTCGCTTGTGGCACCCGACCGGTTGCGCTTTGATTTCAGCCACCCAAAGCCGCTCGGCGACGACGACATCCAGGCGATCGAGGCCGAGGTCAACGACCGTATCCGCGACAACGCCGAGGTCGGGACCCGGCTGTTGACGCCCGAGCGCGCCGTCAACGAGGGGGCATTGGCCCTGTTCGGCGAGAAATACGGCGAGGAGGTGCGCGTCGTCGCGATGGGCGGTGTCATCGACGGCGAGAACCGGCCGTTTTCGGTCGAGCTGTGCGGCGGGACCCACGTGCGGCGCACCGGCGATATCGGGCTTTTCAAGATCGTCTCGGAAACCGCGATCGCTTCCGGCGTGCGCCGCATCGAGGCGCTGACCGGGGCGGCAGCCGAAGCTTATCTTGCCGGCGAGGAAAGCTTGTTGCACCAGGCCGCCGCGGCGTTGCGCACGAGCCCGGCGGAATTACCGGGGCGCGTCGCCAACCTCGTCGACGAGCGCCGCCGGCTCGAGCGCGAATTGGCCGAGACGCGCCGCGCGCTCGCCGGCGCCGGCCCGGCGGCAAAGGGTGCTGGCAAACGCATTGGCGAGGTCGCTTTTGACGGCCGGATCGTCGACGATGTGCCCGGCCGCGAATTGAAATCGCTGGCCGACGAATTGAAGCAGCGGATCGGGTCGGGGATCGTCGCGGTCGTGTCGCGCGCCGAGGGCAAGGCCGCGATCGTCGTTGGCGTCACCGCCGATCTGACCGATCGTTTCGATGCGGTCGGGCTGGTGCGCGCGGGGGCCGCGGTGTTGGGCGGCAAAGGCGGCGGCGGGCGCCCTGATATGGCGCAGGCAGGCGGCCCCGATGCGGGGCGCGCCGAGGCGGCGCTCGCCGCGGTCGAGAAGGCGCTGGCGGCGACAGGGCGGCCGGCGGCCTCGGCCGCCGAGTGATCGGCGATTCGGCTGGTTGGCGGTTTTCTCGCAACCGTTTGACGCGCCGACAAGCTGAAATTCGAATATATTAAGGTTAAAGACGGGTTTTTGACGAGCGCCGACTATCGCTCGCCCAGGGGCGATTATTTACGGCTGTACTCGAATGGGCGCGGCAAAGGCCGAGGGTTGTCGCAGCTTTCGTCTGCGGATATGCGTTGCGATGTCTTGGGCGCTGGCGGCACTCGCCGGCTGCCAGCCCTACCCCGTGCATCTCGATCCGCTGAGCGTCAACGGCCGCGACGGCGGTGGAGCGGCGCCCTCTTATGCGGCACTGATGCGCATTGGTGCTGCGGCGAGCGCCGGCGGCGATTACAGCAACGCCCTCTCGGTCTATCGGCGGGCGGCGGAAATCGAGATACGCCTGCCCGAGCCGTTTGTCGCGATCGGCGACACGTTGCTGTCGCTCGGCGCCGTCAACGAGGCTCTGGTCGCCTACAATTCGGCGCTGGCGCGCGACAGCCTTTGTCTGCCGGCATTGCACGGCTTGGCAAAAGCTTATCTCCAGACCGGGCGTCCCGAACTGGCTCTCGTGCCGATCAATCATGCGCTGGCCGAGCGGCCGAACGATCCCAAGCTCCTGGTGCTGGCGGGCGTGGTCGCCGATGTCGAGGGCCGCCATGCCGAAGCCCAATCTCACTACCAGCAGGGTCTGCAGACCGCTCCGAGCGATCCGGCGCTCACCGTCGATTTAGCCCTGTCGCTGGCGTTGAGCGGCAATTTCGCGAATGCGATCGCAATATTGCAGCCATTGGCGATGGCGCCCTCCGGCACGGCGCAGGAACGCCAGACCCTTGCCCTGATTTATGGTCTCGACGGCAGCGTCGCCGAAGCGGCCCGGGTTGCCCGCATCGATCTCGACGAGGCTGCGGTCGAGCACAACCTCGCTTACTACCGCACCCTGCGCGAGCTGTCGCCGCAAGCGCGCGACGAGGCGGTCCGCTCGGTCGGGCTGCTGCCGCCGAGGCCGGGCTCGTCCTGAACCAGGCGGCCGTTGCCTTCGGGGCCTGTCAACGATGCGCGAGGTTGTCGATCATGTTGATCGCCGCCGGGCCCAGCAGCACGATGAACAATGTCGGAAGGATAAAGATGATCATCGGCACGGTCAGCATCGCCGGCAGGCGCGCCGCCTTTTCCTCGGCGCGGGTCAGCCGGGCGGCCCGCGATTCGGCGGACAGGATGCGCAGCGATTGAGCCAGCGGCGTGCCGAATTTTGCGGTCTGCTGCAAGGTGTTGACAATGGCGCGGATGGCGTCGGAGTCGGTCCGGTTATTCAGATTTTCGAACGCCACGCGCCGGTCCGGCAGAAAGGTCAATTCGGCGGCGGTGATGGCCAATTCCTCGGCCAGTTCGGGGAAACTCTGCGCGAGCTCGCGCGACACCCGCACCAAGGTCGCGTCAAGGCTGAGCCCGGCCTCGGCGCAGATGACCATCAGATCGAGCCCGTCGGGCATCGCCAGTCTTAATTTCTTGGCGCGCTTCCCGGCGGCGTTCTTGAGATAGATTTTGGGTGCGTAAAAGCCGAACAGGGCGGCGGCGAGCGCCGGCGCGAAGCGCAGCTCGTGCGGCAACGGCAGCATGCTAAATAGCGAGCTGTCCATCAAGGCGCCGAGCGCAAAGATCGACGGCAGGCTGACCTGCGCGAACAGATACGCAATCATCGCGTCGGGTGAGCGCCGCCCGGCGCGGGCGAGCAACAGGCGCGCCTCGTTGGCATGCTGGGAGCGCAACAGGTTGAGCCGGGTCACGGCGGCGCGCATCAGCCCGACCGGGCGCACCGATTGCCGGCGCGTGCGGGCCGAGACCGCCTCGCGGCGCATCGCCTCGCGGCGTTCGACGATTTCCGCGAGCCGGCGTTCGAATGCGTTGTTGGGGCGCAGCGCCTGCCACAATGCCAGCACGGTCATCAGCGTCGCGAGTGCGGCCGCCGCGGCGATCAGGTCGTCGAGCCCGGTGCCAGCGGGCAACCAGCGGGTGAGGAGATCATGCGGCGCAAACGGGTTCATATCTCGAACCGGGCCATGCGGTTCATGATCGACACGCCGGCGACCAGCATCCCGACCGCAATTCCGTCGAGCATGTACCCGCGAGCATCGTGGAACAGCGGCTTCAGATAGTCGGGCGAGGTCAAAAACAGAAGGCCGATCACCACTACCGGGAGGCCGCCCAGGATCATTGTCGTCGCCCGCGTCTCGCTCGACATGGCACGGACCTTGGCGCGCATTTGCCGGCGCCGGCGCAACGCCTCGGCGAGGTTAACCAAAGTTTCGGCGAGATTGCCGCCGGTTTCGCGCTGCACACTCATAGCGATGATGAAAAACCGGAACTCGGGGGCGTCGATCCGTTTGGCGATGTCCCACAACAGCGTTTCGAGATCGCGGCCGAGCCGCATCCCGCCTTCGATCAGGCGGAATTCGGCACCGACCGGGTCGGGGATCTCGTTGCCAGCATTGATGATCGCCTCGCTGACCGGCAATCCCGAGCGTATGGCGCGCACCATCAGATCAATGGCATCGGGGAACAATGCGAGAAAGGCGGCCACCCGCCGTTTTCCCATCCGGCCGACAAACCAATGCGGCAGCCATAGGCCGATAAACAACCCGATCAGCACACTCGGCGCCGGCCCGAGCGGGGTCAAGGCCTGCACCGCGGCCGCAGCAACCGCCGCCAGGATCAGCATCGCCATCGCATATTGCCCGATGCTGATCGATCGTCCGGTGCGGGCCAGCCGGACCGCGAGCAGTTCGCGGCGCGGCAGCCACCGGCGGGCGACGCGGTCGATTTTGGGGGTGGCGCTGTCGATCCGCGCCAGCGACTGCGCCGCCGCTGAAGCCACCACCGCACCGCCGCCGCCCTTCGCACGATTGTAGACCGATTTGAGCCGCCGTTTGTAACGCTGTTGAGTAAGGCGGCCCAGAACCAAAACGACGGCGGCAAATGCCACGAGACCGGCAACCGCCGAGAGGAGCGTATAGAGATCGGTGGGGTCGAGCGTCATGAACCAGCCCTCTTACCGTCCGATGCCACTCCTCTGATTGGCGATTGGATACTCAAATGATTTCCAACAGCGGCCGGTCGAGGCCGAAATATTCGGCACGCGGTAGAAAATGCGGGCGCAGCCCGCTCGACTTGAAGATGCCGCGCAGCCGGCCATCGCCACTTTCGCCCTGGTATTGATAGTTGAACAACTCTTGGGTGGTGATGACATCGCCTTCCATGCCGACGATTTCGATGACTTCGACGATACGGCGCATGCCGTCGCGCATGCGGCTGATTTGGACGATCATGTTGACGGCGGCGGCGATCTGAGTTCGCACCGCGTGCGAGGGCAGGTGGATCCCGGTCATGCCGACCATGTTTTCGAGCCGGGTCAGCGCCTCGCGCGGGCGGTTGGCGTGGATCGTGCTCATCGAGCCGTCGTGGCCGGTGTTCATCGCCTGCAGCACATC
>DASXMC010000537.1:0-2313 GCA_036495885.1 Allostellaceae bacterium
GCGGCGCTGATGGGAGCCGGCGGGGCGCACGCCCTCGCGCTCGATGCCGTCGCGCAGGCCCAGCCGGTAGAGGACGCGTACGGCGTTGGGGCCCATGTTGATGCCGCCGCCGACCTCGGTCAGCTCCGGCGCCTGCTCGTAGACATCGACCTCAAAGCCGCGCTGGCGCAGCCCGACGGCAGCGCTGAGCCCGCCGATGCCGCCGCCGATCACGGCAAGCTTGAGCGGGGGCCCGCTCAAGACCTACGCTCTGCCCGGCGAATTGCGCGACAGGTTGGTCCCGTTTTTTGAACCGCCGTCATTGCTTGCGGGTAGAACACCAAGACGGCTTCGGCGGCGCTCAGGCGCCCGTGCCGCAGCCGATCGCATTGCGCAGCAAGGTGATGAACGGACCGCTTTCCCATGAACCGTGAAAGGTCGCGGGCGTCGCATCGTCGGCGATGTTCGGCCGGGCGGCTCGGATGGCGGGATTGTGGCAGTGGCCGAGGGCAACGTACGTGACCCCGCCCTCGCCCACGCTACGGATATAGGCAATCACACGGCTCCTGCCGTCCGCCTGCAGCGAGGTGTCCGAGCCATAGAGCGGGCCGACAGCGTCCGAGATGCCGCTCGGCCCGTAATCGGCGGTCAGCACGATTTGTGTCGAGCGCGGATGCTGAAGCTCGATGAAATAGGGCTCATCCTCGACCTCGAAGCCGGTGCCGAGGCCGCGGGTCAGCGGGTGGTCGGCATCGCTGACCTCGACCTTGATCTTGCAGATCGGCGGATGGGTCAAAAAGCGGCAGCCGAGGACGTCATGGTGCTCGGTCTTGACGGTGCGCCGCTGGCGCATGCCCTCGACCCGCTCGGCGCGTCCACCGCTGGTGCCGTGCAGGCCGATCCAATAGCCGCCGCTTTCGAGCCAGCCCTCAATGGCTCGGCTTTGCCCGGCATCGGGATAGGGACCGGCGACGTACGTCAACAGCAGCTTGCTGATGGGCAGCCATTTTTCGACATCCGCGAAGTCGTTGGCGACCGATGCGGGAATTTCACGCTCCGCCAGAAGACTCAGGAGCCGCAGGCGGGCGTAGTCGTGGTCGTGACCGGCGGCTGACGCAGGTGGAAAGCCGCCCGTGATCAGATGGGCGCGAAAGGGATTGTCTGCAGTCATCGGATCACCTCGCTTCGGCTGACAGCGCATGCAAAACTACGGCGCCGGTCGCTCGGCTTTGCTCTTTTTCGCCCACCCGGCCGGTTGGTGGCGCAACCAACGCTCAAGCGCTCTTGGCGGCCCGCCAGCGGGCCAGCGCTTCATGCGGCTTTGATATCGCCGGGTCCATGATCTCGCCGTCTTTGCCGGTGCTGGTGGTCAGCTCGATGACGTACCCGTTCGGGTCGCGGAAATAGATCGAGCGGACAAAACCATGGTCGACCGGGCCGCCCACCTCGCGGCCTTCCGCCTTTGCCTTGTCCAGCATATGGTCAAAGACATGCGCTTCGACGCCGAGAGCGATGTGCAGGTCGAGCGCATCCTGCCGTTTAAACTCGAATGGGGCCCCCGGGACCTCGAAGAAAGCCAGGCATGAGCCGTCGTCCATCGCGAAAAACGTGTGCAGTGCCCGGCCGTCGCTGATCGGGAAGGCGCTCCGCAGCTCGAGACCGAGGAAATCCTCGTAAAAGCTCCGGGTCTCCTCCGAATCGCGGCAGCGATAGGCGTTATGGTGCAGACCCTTGATCATCCGACCCTCCAATTTCTGCGAAACCGCAAAACCCGACGAACTTCTGAGCCCGATAGCTCAACTAGCCCCACCCAATCAGGCGCGCTTCCATAACTCCTGTGTTGCCAGCCTGGCGCCTTCGCCGAGTGCCGCAAGCTTGGCCCACACCACCGAGGGATGCACCTCGCACGAGGTCGAAAAGCTGGCAAAGCCGCAATCGGCGCCGGCGATCACGTTTTCGCGACCGACCACGGCGGCAAAGCGGCTGATCCGCTGGGCAATTGCTTCCGGGTGCTCGACCAGGTTCGAGGCGTGGGTGATGACCCCGGGGATCAATATCTTGCCCTCGGGCAATTTCGCGCTTTCCCACACCCGCCATTCATGCTCGTGGCGCGGGTTTCCAGCTTCGAACGAATAGGCGGCAGCCGCGACCCCAAGCATGATGTCGACGATGTGCTTCAGCTCGAGGTCGTTGACGCGCGGTCCCATGTTGATGCCGTAGCAGGTGTGATAACGCACCCGCTCGGCCGGAATGCCGGTGAGCGCATGGTTCAACAATTCGACGTTCGCACTCGCCCATTTGCGGCATTGTGCGACGTCGATGTCGGGATGCGTC
>DASXMC010000538.1:0-3641 GCA_036495885.1 Allostellaceae bacterium
CGGATTGGATTTTTACCGGCAAGTGCTCGATCTGCGCTCTTACCGCCAGTCGATACTGACCGCCGATATCGCCAATGCGAGCACGCCCGGCTTTAAGGCGGTCGATCTCGATTTTCGCGAAGCGCTCGGCGCAGCGACCGCGCAAAGCGGCCCGGCGTCGAGCCCGGTATGGCTGGTCGACGACCCGGCGCAGCTGAGCACACCAGCCGCAGGCGGGCCCGCCCAGGCCGCTGCGACCGCGGTGAAGTACCAAACCGGGGCTCCGGTGACATTGGACGGCAATAGTGTCGATCTCAACCAGGAGAAAGCGGCGGCCGGCGAAAATGCGGTTCAGTACGAGGCGGCCGCGAGCTTTGCCGCGCAGATGGTCAAAATGCTGACGGTCGCGATAAACGGATCCGGCCCGCAGCAATCGAGCGCCGGCTGACAATGCCGCTGCTGAATGCGCTCGCCATCGCCGGTTCCGGAATGGCGGCCGAATCCCAGCGCCTGACCGCGGTTGCCAGCAACATCGCCAACGCCAATAGCGTCAGCACATCGTCGGGCACCGCCTATCGCGCGCGCGAGGTCGTCTTTCAAGCGGTTTCGGCCGACGACGACAATGATACACCGTCCGGAGCCGGTGCGGCGGGGGTCAGGGTCGCTGCGGTCGTCGAGAGCGCTGCCCCGCTGCGCACCTCATACGATCCGGGCAGTCCATTTGCCGATCCTAACGGTTACGTAACAATGCCGAACGTAAATTCGGTCGAGGAAATGGTCAACATGATCTCGGCCCAGCAGGATTACCAGGCGAACCTCGAGGCATTCAACGTCGCCAAGAGCCTGGCGCTGCGCACGCTGACGATCTAGAACCCGAGCAAGCAGTCACCATGACGACCGCAGTAAGTGCGATGCCGGCAAGTGTCGTGGCGTTACCGCCCGGCACCCAATTACCGACCAGTGCCAATGGTCTAAGCGGCACCGGTCAGACGCTGAACGAGAACGATTTTCTACAGCTTCTGACTGCCCAACTCGAGCATCAGGACCCGCTGGACCCTACGAATGCGGATCAGTTTGCCTCCGAACTCGCCGAATTTTCGACCGCGACCGGGGTGCAGAACCTCGAAGCCAGTTCGAGCGGACAACAGGCGCTTGGGCTGGTTGGTCAAAATGTGGCGGTCAGCGGCAATACGCTGCAGCTCGGGCAAAGCGGCGGCGCCACCGGTGCATACAACCTGTCGTCGGCGGCGAGCAATGTCGCGGTGGCGATTACCGATCCTGCGGGCAACCGGGTGGCCAGCCTCAATCTCGGGGCGATGTCGGCCGGAACCCAGAGTTTCTCGTGGAATGGCACCGGCGCCAACGGCGCCGCGTTGGCGCCCGGCACCTACTCCTTCCGCGTCAGCGCAGTCGGCGCCAGTGGTGCAGCGGTCGCGGCCACGCCCTACGCTGTAGTCCCGGTCACCGGCGTTGGCCTCGGCGGTCAGAGCGGACCCATGCTCGATGTCGGCGGCGGTCTGGCGCCCGTCCCGCTGAGTGCCGTCCAGCAGGTATTCTAACATAACTTAGATTTTCTTGAGGAGTTCACGGGGTGTCACTACTCACCGATTTGTCCGGCGTCAATGCCGCACAGACCAACATCGACACGGTCGGCAATAATATCGCCAATGTCGATACCACCGGCTTCAAGTCCTCCAGCGCGCAGTTTTCCGCCCTCTACGGCAACGCCCTGGCAACCACCCCCGGCCAAGGCGTCAGCACCTCCGATCTCGCCCAGTCGTTCGGCGAGGGAACGATCTCGCAGACCGGCAACCCGCTCGACGCCGCGATCGACGGGAATGGCTTTTTTCAGCTGCAGAGCAGCTCCGGTGTCGTCTACAGCCGCGACGGCTCGTTCCAGGTCAACAACTCCGGCCAATTGGTCACTGCCAATGGCGACGAGGTCCTGGGGTTTGCGCCGACCGCCAATGGCGCTGCGGCAAACACGTCGGGATCGCTGCAGCCGATCCAGGTCAACCAGAGCAATATCGCACCGGTTGCGAGCAGCACTCTGGCCGTGGCAGTGAACCTGCCGTCCTCGGATGCGGCAATCGATACGACCACGACCCCGTTCAGCCCCACCAACCCTAAGAGCTACAACGAGAGTACGACGACCACGGTCTACGACAGTCTGGGCACGAATTTGTCGCTGACGACATATTTTACCCAGGTCGCCGGCTCCGGCTCACCCAATCAATGGCAGACGAATTGGCAATTGACCAATTCGAGCGGCACCGCAATCTCCTCAGGTGCGGGTCCGACCCTCAGCTTCAATAGCAGCGGCCAGCTGGTCTCGGGCAGCGGCTCGATCTCGGCCGCCAGTCTGCCGGGCGGCGCTGCACCGCTTAGCATCGCCGAGAATTTTGCCGGGACCAGCGTTTCCGGCCAGTCGTTCGGTGTCAACTCGATCACCAACAACGGCAGCGGCGGCGGCCAGCTGACTGGAGTCCAGATCGGCTCCAACGGCGTTGTTACCGGCCAATACTCGAACGGCGGCACGCAGGTTTTCGGCACGATTGCGCTTGCCAATTTTGTCAATCCTCAGGGCCTTGTTGCGACCACCGGAAACGCCTGGGAAGCAACCACCGCGTCGGGCCCGGCGACGACCGGAGCGCCGGGCACCGCCGCACTCGGCCAACTCGAATCGGGCGCCCTCGAAGGTTCAAACGTCGACTTGTCGACCCAGCTCGTCAATCTGATCACGGCGCAGCAGGCTTATCAAGCCAATGTTCAGAGCATCAACATCGAGCAGCAGAATTTTCAGCGCCTCCTGACGATCCAGTAACCGTCCAGTATTGACTCAGTAGGGGGCAAAATCTGAAACCAGGATGAGCCAGCAGCTCTTTTATATCGCGATGGCGGGTCTTAACGCGACGATGGAGCGCGTCTCTGCCGCGGCAAACAACCTCGCCAATCGCGGCACCACTGCGTTCAAGGCGCAGAAACCGGTGTTTGAGGCCTTGCCCCTATACGGGCAGGGCGAGCCCGATCGGGTGTTGGTCAGGGCGACCGAACAGGGCGCCGATTTGCGATCGGGCGCAATCGAGCAGACCGGGCGCAACCTTGATGTTGCGGTCAAGGGGCCGGGGTGGATCGTGGTTCAAACCGCCGACGGGAGCCCGGCTCTGACACGCGACGGATCGCTGTCGATCTCGTCCGCCGGCATGCTTCAGGACAGCAACGGGCATGCCGTGCTTGGCGACGGTTTTGCGCCGATCGTGCTGCCGCCGCTGCAGTCGGTCACAATCGGCGCTGACGGAACGATTTCCGGTGCGCTCGCCGGGCAAAACCCCGATCAGATCTCGGCCTTGGCCCGGATCATGCTCGTGAACCCGCCCAATGCGGGGGTGCAGCGCCGACCGGACGGCTTGTTCACCGATGCAACCGCACCATTAGTGGCCGATGCCGGGGTCCGCTTGCAGGTCGGCGCATTGGAGGAAAGCAACGCCGATACTGTGGGCATGATGATGGACATGATCGAGACCTCGCGCAATTTCCAGATGCAGACCGAGATGACGAAAATGGTATTCGCGGCCGCTCAGGGCCAGAGCAGCCCGCTCTCCTTGTCGTAATCAGTCGATTTGCCGTAATACGGAGAACTCTGAATTGATGCAGTCACTCGC
>DASXMC010000539.1:0-9278 GCA_036495885.1 Allostellaceae bacterium
GCGCTCGACGAGTTCGGCCTTCTGCGCTGCGGTGATCATGAAAGGTACTGACGCGGTCATGCTCGCCCCCGGAGGCGGTAATATGCTGCGCGCCGGCCGATACCTTGCTCGGTCATAATCTGGCGGACCTTTGCAGCGTTCTGCTGCCGCGCTGTCGCGTCGACCGCCTTGCCCGCCTTGCGCAGACGCCAGCGTTTGTTTCGTTCGTACCCACTCATTGCAACCATCGGTTTAGTCCTTTCTTAACGCGGATCTCCCGCCCTACTTTAGAATTGTGCGCCACAAATTTGTCGGAATTATGGTGACGTTTGTGCAATAGACGCATATCTGCTACGAAGTTTGCTACGGAAAAATCGGGGACGAAGCAGTTTGAGCCAGGATAGACCGGGAGCCAAGCCCGCAGAAAATAAGGGGTGTCGGAAAGATCGGAGCGGCTCCAGACGGGCTCAACAGAAGTCTCTGATCTATCCGAATATCGTTCCGCAAAACAATCTTCGCCTCCCGGACGCACTGACCGTCAAATACGGACCGCCCGAATTACTTTCGCGCTTTGTCCTCGAAGGCGACAAGGCCGCACGGGAACAAGGAATATCTTTGCGACTTCGCTACGACTTCGACGAGCTGCTTTACTTGAATAAACAAAAAGTGAAAAACGGCACCTGGTATCCGCTGATGCGTTTGTTCAATCCCCAACACAATCATCTGGCACCTGAGAATTCATATTGGATCTCCGGCGAGAACGAAGCTGGGGAGATCGTCGCAACCCATGCCGGACGGGTCCATTATTGGCCCGAGACAACGTTAGTGGAAGAGGTGGACGAACTGCTGCACGGCCAACGTGATCAGCAGCCCTGCGTCGTGACGGCGCCCGATGCTAGGCTGATAACCGGGGTTGTCGTTTACGGCGGTTCGGCCTGGGTGCGCCCGGACTTTCGCGGAAAACACCTGTCTCAGCTGCTTCCCAGGCTCGGCCGCGCTTACGCCCTTGCCCGTTGGCCGATCGATTGGGGTATTTCGATTGTCGCTCCCGTCTTAGTTGAAAAAGGTGTCGCGGCCGGGTACGGCTACAAACGCGAAAGCCGCAGTATTATTTTCCCCGGTGCTCCGTCGGGGGCGGTGGAGAACGTGTTGGTCAGCGTCTCTGCGACCGGCGCTTACGAGGATTTCGCCACGATCCTTAGCAACGGGTATTCCGTTTCAGAACCCGCTAAAATGGGAAGCTTGTCGCCCTCAGCACGCTTCGACCACATCGAGACCAGGATTTCGTCCGAGGATGTCTTCCACGGCAGCAGTAGCCGTTCATAACGCGACACGAAAAGTCCCTGTTGACCCAGTGGGGGTTGAATTTTGGCGCTGACGAGGTCGTAGCGTGGCTGGCCAGTGCTGGCCACGGATTTATAGAAGCCGGCCACCCAATTCCCATATTCCTTATCGGGTTGGTTCTCGACTTTTTCTCCCACTCCGTAAAACTGGTATTCTTCCTGTAACCATTTAAAGCCGTCGCCGATAAAGCGAAATACTGGATCGCTTACTCCCGGGGTCACCCCAAAAATCATCAGGCGCGACAGCAATTGATGGTTGATTGCAAACGAAATTACACTGGGATCGAAGTGACCGAACAACATTCTCCATTTTTGTGCCAACAGCTGCAGCGGGCCGTCACTGCCGTCGAACAGCTTCGAATAATCTTGCGGCTCGACGAAAAAGCGCTCCTTGGCGCTGGGGGCGAATTTTGGGGCGCACAACTCTGATAGCCGAGTAACCGCTAGCTCCGCCCCCGGCAGGATCTCCGATTGCCAAGTGGTGTCGAAATAACGGATGCGGAACAACCTGACCTTTGAGACCAGCAGCTGCTGCTGCGCCGCGAGCAGCGCCGGCAATTCGACCGTGTAGGGGTGCAGCTCGATTTCGATCAGCGACTGTTCGTGGACCTGGAATTTGATGAACCCGAGATTCTTCACGGCAAACGCAGTTGCATCGTAGTCGGGGCGGGAATCCCCCAAGGCCGCGAAAAACTCGGCGCTGTCCTCGACGACCCAGCGCCCATCGGGGCTGATCAGCATGGTAAGATGTTTCACCGGTCACCTCGCGATAAACCCGGGACCACGGCTCTCAATGACGGATCAATCTAGCGCGGTAATGGTAAAGCAAGTCTCAACGCAATGGACGCGTTCGGCGAGACGGCGAATTTCGTCAGGCCGCGACCGGCGTCAACGCAGCCTGGCGCGCAAAGCGCGTGGGCGCCCGCAGTCGGGGCGGCATGACACATTCGCGGTATCATTGATTTGTTGCGGGCCAAAGAAATAGCGGCAAGTTGGCGGCGATCGGCAGTGGTCCCACGCACCCTCATCGGCTAAATCGCAGGGTCCCGCGCGGGTGATTGCGGTTTGGTCTCCGGCATCGCGGTCACGACCAGCGCGCAAGCAGCAAGGCCACAAGCGCTCAGGCTCGCAAAAGCGAACCCCTGGCCGAAATGGTCGCCGATCCAGCCGGCAAGCGCAGTGCTCAAGGTGGCGCCGATGCCGATGGCGAAGCCGACAAGGCCTAGCGCCAGATTGTAATGCCCCGATCGGCCTGCGATATCGCTCGTCACCAGCGGCACCAATACCCCGAGGCACGCTCCGGCGATGCCGTCGAGCGCCTGCACGAGGACAATCGGGACTGGCGCGGCCGCCACGGCAAACACCGCCCCGCGGATCGGCAGGCTCAACAACCCCAGCAGCAGCGCCAGGCGCCGGCCGCTCGCTTGGGCAAACTGGCCGACATAGGGTGCCGCCACTGCGACGATCAGTTGCGGCACCACGATGCAGGCGGCGATGACAAGATTCGCCAGGTTGCCGACGGTCTTGGTCAACGTGTCGGCGATAAGCGGCAGCATCGCCGCATTGCCAAGCGTGAACAGCATGACCGTGGCAGCGAACACGAGAAGCCGGCGATCGGTCAGTACCCGCATTGGGGGTTCATTGCTCGGTTGGGGCTCGCCGTCAGCGGCGCGGCGGGCGGAATAATCGAGCCGCGTCAACGTCAGCAGCGGAAAGAGAGCCGGCAGGGTGAGACCCGCCGTTAGAAAAAACACCGCTCGCTCGGAAATGTAGTAGCCACAGGCGCCCATCAATATGGCGCCGACGCCATTTCCGATCGCGGCAAAGCGGGCATTGCGGCCAAACCGCAGGCCGAGCACCGCCGGTCCGGCGACGGCAAGGCTGACCGCGGCGATCGCCGGGTTCAGCGTACAGCTCGAAAAGCTGTGGAGGATTTCGGCGACATAAACCGCCAGCGGCACCGGCTGCACCGCGAACAACAGCGCGCTGACGCTGAAGGCGAAAATGCTCGCCAGAACGACCCAGGCCTTGGCGCGAATGGCATCGACCAATGCT
Source organism: Allostellaceae bacterium (assembly GCA_036495885.1). Classification (GTDB taxonomy): domain Bacteria; phylum Pseudomonadota; class Alphaproteobacteria; order ATCC43930; family CGMCC-115725; genus AP-15. The sequence goes on from DASXMC010000539.1 coordinate 3,378, forward strand.
CCGGCCGGGATCTGGCTCGCCATGGCGGCAACCGTGCCCAGGCTCAGCGCCAGCCCGATCGAGGTTTCGGTCCAGCCCTGGGTCGTCAGATAGACGGCGATAAACGGACCGAAGCCAGTCTGGATATTGCCAACAAACAGGTTGAGCCAATCGAGGGAGCGCTCGGCCGACGGCGACGCAGACCGCCCGATAGGTCCTTTCCCTGCTGCTCCCATGACCGCGGCCCGATCATTTGTCTGACTGGGGCGAAGGCGAGGCCTTCGGCGGCGGCCCGACCATTTTGTTCGAGGCGGCATCGGGCTTGTATTCCGGAGCCCCCTGAATGTCGGCTCGGCCCAGGTTCAACGAAATTTTCCAATCTGGCTGGCCTGGTGTGAGTTGCAACAGCTGCCAGTCGACAGCGATTTTGCGGCTGCCGACGCCGAGAAACCCGCCAAAATCGATGATCGCCGCGCGCGGGCGCCTATGGGCATCGATCAGGACATCGACGACCAGACCCAACTCCTTGTTGTCGGGTCCCATAATTTTTTTGCCGAGAATTCCGGTGGAATCATGGGCGTCCAGCGGCTCGAGGTTCTTGGGCTGCGGTGGAACGGGCTCCGACTGGGCGGCTGGCGCTGCCGTCTTTAGCGCCGCGGCGTGGGGAGCAGAGCCGCCGCCGGATGCGCCGGGCGCTGGGCTTTGTGTGGAGGATGCCGCAACGGACGCGGCGCTGGCCGTCACAGCGAACCCACTTGCCGCGACACCCGTTGACAGGAGGGCCGCCGCGATTGGCAATCGACCAACCGGCCGCGAGCGCGCTCTTGGGATCATGATGGTGCCGGCGGCCTCCGCTGGCGCTGGTCCATTTGGCTGTAAACGCTTGGCCGCTGCAACAGCTCGGCCGGCGAGCCATCCTCGATGATCACGCCGCGCTCCAGCACCACGATCCGGTCGAAAGCCCGCAGGGTGGACAAGCGATGAGCGACCGCGATCACGGTGCGGCCAACCGCGAGCCTGGCCAGCGCTTCTTGAACAAGCTCCTCGGATTCGCTGTCGAGCGACGATGTCGCCTCATCCAGCAACACGATCGGCGCATCGCACAAAAAGGCCCGCGCGATCGCCAACCGTTGGCGCTGTCCACCCGACAGCTTCAACCCGCGCTCGCCAATGATCGTATCGAAGCCCTGCGGCATGTGGCTGATGAATTCGGTGCAATGCGCGGCAGCGGCGGCATGGCGCACTTCCTCCTCGCTCGCCGCGGGTCGGCCGTAACGCAAGTTTTCGATCACCGAGCGATGAAACAGCGACGTATCTTGGTGAACGACGGCAACGGCACCGCGCAAGCTCTCTTGGGTGACGGCGGCAATGTCCTGTTCGTCGATCAGCACATGGCCGTGCTCGGGATCGTAGAGCCGCTGCAACAAGGCGAGGACGGTGCTCTTGCCGGCGCCCGACCGGCCAACCAAGCCGACCTTCTGACCCGCCGGGATATGTAAGGTGAAATCGCGCAATACGCGTTCGCCGTCGGCATAGCTGAAATTTACGTTCAGGAACGATACCGAGCCGCCAAGATTGATCAGTGGTCGCGCATGGGGTTGGTCGCTCATCTCGTGCGGCAGGCACAGGACGCGGATCGCATCGCCGAGTTTGGCAAAATGCTGCAGCAGATCTACGATCGCCATCGCGAGATCGCGCGAGGCGTGCAGGACCGTAAACGCTAAGGTCGTGGTCAGAACGACATCACCGGTGGTGATCTCGCCCGCACGCCACAACCGAACCGACCAGACGAGCGCGCCGGCGGCCACGGCGAATACGCACACGGCATGAAACAGCCGCAGTCGCTCGAGGGCCCGCAGACTCTGCTGCTGCGCCGACATTTCGTGCTCGATCTTCCCGCGGAGCCGCCGTCGCTCTCGCCCGGCCGCGCCAAAGGCGCGCACCAGCCCCATATTGGCGATCACGTCGGTCAAATCGCCAGTGACGCTCGCCGCACGATCAGCGAAGCTATCGAGCAGGCAACGGCTGCGGGCGGCAAATCGCCAGATCACGCCGCCGATCAGCACGGCGAGCGTCGACAGCACTGCCGTCATGCGCCAGTTCACAAGGCCGAGCACCGCGATGCTGCTGACCACCGCTGCGGCCGGCGGCAAAGTCATCCAGGTCAGCGCATTTTCGAGGCTGAATGCAGCATTGGCAGCGGTCGTGACACGGCCGGCGATCGCGCCCGGGAAGCGATCGGTAAAATATTGGGAGCTGTGGCCGGACAGATGCTCGAAGAGATCGACGCGCAGATCGCCGGCGACTGCGACAAAGGCTCGGACGGCGACCCAGCCGGCCAGCCGCCATAAGAGGTTGTCGCCGGCGACGAGAGCCAACAACAGGCCGACCGCCGACCAGAGACCGGCGCTGCTCGCGCCATCCGATCCGAGTGCGTCGACCAAATTCTTGATGCCGTATTGCGAGCCGATGGCGCAGCCCACCGCTGCCAGCACCGCAGCGAGGACGATCAGATGGCTCGCCAGATGTCGGCGCACGTAATGCAACAGAAACCAGCCAGGTCCGTGAGTGGTGTATTCCGGTGGGGACACTGCACCCCCTTCTCTAGTAGAGATCGACTAGTGAGCGGCGCCCAGCTAGTCGGACACGCTCAACGCGTTATGGCTCCGGCCGCATCGCTGCGGCAGCGCCCATCTGTCGGCCTCAGCCTGCGGTACGCGGGTTCGGCCCCCGCACGCTCAGACCGCCCGTCGCAACAGCCGTTCGGGCGCGATCAGCCGGCGGTAAATGTCGAGATAATCCTCCGCCATTCGCCGCGCGGTGAAACGTTCTTTGAAGATGCGTCGAATACGAGCTCGGTCGAGATGATGAATACGCCCGACGGCTGTTGCCGCCTGGGCTTCGTCGTCGACGACAAAGCCCGTCACTCCGTCCTCGACGATTTCCGGCACCGATCCACCGCGAAAGGCGATAACGGGCGTCCCGCATGCCATTGCTTCGATCATCGCGAGACCGAAGGGTTCTCGCCAAGCGATCGGGAAAAGCAGCGCGGCGGCGTTGCCAAGGAATGTCGGCTTTTGATCCTCGCCGATCTCGCCAATGAATTCGACATGCGGCATCGCGAGTAGGGGTTCGATATTTTGGGCAAAATATTGCTGGTCGACTTTGTCGACTTTGGCTGCGATCTTGATGCGCTTGCCGGCTTTGGCGGCGATCCTGATCGCCGCATCTGGGGCCTTTTCCGGCGAAATTCGTCCGAGAAAGGCGAGATAGCCGGCTTCTTCAAGACGCAGCGCCAACCCCGGCTCGGGAATGCCGTGGTAAATCGTCGCGACATAGTTCGCCAGCGGCAGCGGATCGCGTTGTGAATTAGAAATCGATACGACTGGCACGTCGGGGAAAGTTTCATAGATGCGGCGCAGTTCCGGCAGGTCGAGCCGGCCATGCAAGGTCGCCAAAAACGGTACCCCCGCCCGCCGCATGATCGGATAAGCGAGATAATCAACATGCAGATGGACAATGTCGAATTCGGCCGCCCGCCGCGCGAGCCGCTCCAGCATAACGATGTGCGGCGCCAGATAATCACGGATGCCGTCATCCAGTCGCAGTGCACACGGCCATACCGGCTCGAGCCTCGCCTTGGTGGTGCTGTCGGCCGAGGCGAAGAGCGTCACGTCGTGGCCTAAGGCGGTGAGTTCGTCGCAGAGATAGGCAACGATCCTTTCGGTGCCGCCGTAGAGCCGCGGCGGGATCGCTTCCATCAGCGGCGAAATCTGAGCAATCTTCATCGAAGCCCTGGGGTGAGTGCTTAAAGGAAAGGCACAACACTCCGGTGCTGGCCAAAACCGATTTGACAACGCATGCGGCTCGGCCAGCATTCCACTTCCGCCCCGGGTTGAGACTCCTTGCCGCACCTTGAGGTCGAATGAAGAAACATGGAACTAACCCGCGTTCGCGCTCGTTCACGTCGCTTCGTCCCGGCGGAAAGGGCTGCCGCCCTCCGGCTTTACGGGGCAGTCAGTGCAGCCGCTGCACACGCACGAGCCGGAATTAGGCGGCATCGCGGCGCAATGCCACGTCGCCGCTGGTCGCCACACCCCCGAAGCCGATCACATCAGCCAGGCCAAGGTGCAGCTGCGCGGGCTCGGCTCGAAGGTGACGAGCGGCAGTCCCGGAGGTCCCGCATAACGCCGCTCAGCGGTGCAGGACGATGTCGACCCGCCGGTTGAATACCGAGGGATCACTCGATCCGGTCTGGCCGATAGGCTGCTGCTCGACCATGGCCGGGGCGATGCCGTCGGCTTCGAGTTCGTCGGCGACGATCGAGGCGCGCGTCATTGCCAAATATTTGTTGGTCTGCGGCGTGCCGGTGGCGCTCGCCCGCGCCATGACGGTGATCGACTTGACCCCGGCAGCCTTCGCTTCATGGGCTGCTTTGGCGATGTTTTCTTTCGCTCGCGGCGACAGATAGGCGCTGAACTCGTTGAAATATATGAGATAGCGGGGCAGCTCCGGCTTTATCCCGGCCACTGCCGGCGGCGCCGTGGCCGGGACTGGCGCCGCGGCCGTCACGCCGGACGGAGTTTGCGCGTTCGCTCCCACCGTCAGCGTCAGTGTCGATGCCAGCAACACCGCAGAACAAACTTGTCGAAACCCCAACATTATCTCCCCCACCCTTTTACCGCTCTTACCGCGCCCGGGCCGGCGGGTCAGGCAGTGTATGCGGCGTTGCCGAGCGGTCTGCAAGGGCGCGCCGCAGCGACCGAGTGCCCGGGGCGAGGGTTTTCGCAGTCCTCGATGCATCGAGCGCCTACCTCCAACGTTGATACTAAAGCAGCCGGGACCGGCGCCTGCGGGATTGTCCTCCTCCCGGCCGCCTTTGCTGCTTGCAACGAGGGAATCCGATGTATCTCGCCCGTTTCTGCTACGACGTGCAACCGGTCAACCGCCAACGCGCCATCGAATTCATCCGCCGCGAGGTCGACGCGGCGCGCAAAAACGGCCTCGATGCGAGGCTGCTTGTGCCGCTGACCCGCGGCCACGGCGATCACACGGGGCTTCAGTTCGAGGTGGAATTGAAGGATCTCGATCAGCTCGAGCAATTCCGCAGCCACGGCGTCGGTTCGGGCGCGGAAACCGGTGATTGGATGCGGGCCTTCAGCGAGATCCTGACCCGACCGCCCTGCGTCGAGATCCTCCGTTTCGAACGCTGAGCAGGCCTCGCGTTCGGTCTTTGCGCACCCACATTGTGGATGCGCACCGCCGCAGCGTCGCAATAAAAAATTCGTCGGTTTCGAACGAGGATAGCGCGGTGCTTGAAATGAAGGCTCCGCGATGGCCGTCGTGTTCCGCGCTCCGTTGCCGCTGGCCTCGCCGTTGCGCGCGGCCATTCACGATCATACCCGGCTCGACGAAACAATCGCCGTCGGCGAGATCCTGTCCGCCGCCGAACTCCCCCCCGAGGCTCGCGAGCGGATCGCTAAGACCGCCCGCGGGCTCGTTGCCAGCGTGCGCCGCCAGCGCCATGGCAAGGGCGGGATCGATGCGTTTTTGCATGAATACGCGCTGTCGTCGCAGGAAGGTGTCGCACTACTGTGCCTCGCCGAAGCGTTGCTGCGCATTCCTGACGCTGAAACCGTCGACCGGCTGATCCGCGACAAACTCGGCGAGGCCGATTGGGCGCGACATCTCGGCCATTCCGATTCGATCTTTGTCAATGCCTCGACCTGGGCATTGATGCTGACCGGGCGGCTGATGCGCAGCGAGCCGGCTGCGCGTGACCTGCGGGCGGCGCTGCGCCGTCTTGCAGTGCGCTCGGGCGAGCCGGTGGTGCGCCAGGCGGTGACCGCGGCGATGCGGATCCTCGCCCGCCAGTTTGTCATGGGGCGCACGATCGAGGAGGCGCTCGAACGTGCCGGCCCG
>DASXMC010000540.1:0-2503 GCA_036495885.1 Allostellaceae bacterium
CGATCGGTTGATCGTGGCACTTAACACTGACGACAGCGCTCGACGGCTCAAGGGGCCGCCGCGGCCGGTCAACGCGCTGCGCGACCGCTGCGCGGTGATCGCGGCGGTTTGGGCGGTAGACGCCGTCACCAGCTTCGACGAGGATACGCCGCTCGATTTGATCCGCCGCCTCAAACCGGATGTGCTGGTCAAAGGTGGGGACTACACGATCGAAACCGTTGTCGGCGCCGAGGACGTCCAAGCCGCCGGCGGCCGGGTCGTGATCGTCGATCTCGTCGGCGGCCACTCGACGACGGCCACGATCGGCAAGCTGCAGGCGAGGAGCGGGTTCGCGGCGCCCGCGGCCGGCCCGGTCCCGCCTTCATCGTGCTAGCCGCGCCGGGCGTACGATGCTGGTGATTACCGGTGGCGCCGGCTTTATCGGCTCGGTGCTCGCTGCGCACCTCAACAAGATCGGCCGTTCCGATCTCGTTCTAGTAGACCGTCTCGGCAGCGGCGCTAAATGGCGCAACATCGCCAAACGCGACTTTTTCGAGATCGTGACGATCGACGGGTTGTTTGCCTGGCTCGACCGGTTCGGTGAGCGTGTCGAGGCGATCTTTCACCTGGGCGCCAATTCTTCGACGGCTGCGACCGATGCCGACGAGATCATCGCCACCAACCTCAACTATTCGATCGCGCTGTGGCGGTGGTGCGCAGCGACTGGAAAACCTCTGATCTACGCCTCCTCCGGCGCGACTTACGGCGACGGCGCCGCAGGTTTCGACGATCGCGGCGGCATCTCTGATTTGAAGCGACTGCGGCCGCTCAATCTCTATGGCTGGTCGAAACACGCCTTTGACCTTTGGGCATTGCGCGAGGCCGAAAGAGGACATGCGCCGCCGCTGTGGATCGGGCTCAAACTGTTCAATGTCTTTGGCCCCAATGAATACCACAAGGGCGAGATGATGAGCCTTGTCACCAAAAACTATGGCCGCATCGCCGCCCGGGAGCCGATCCGCCTGTTCCGGTCGCACCAGCCCGATTATGCCGATGGCCAGCAGCAACGTGACTTCATCTACGCAAAGGATTGCGCCGCCGTCATGTCTTGGCTGTTACAGCACGGCCGCGACAGCGGCGTGTTCAACCTCGGCACGGGTAATGCGCGCAGCTTCCGCGATATGATGGCGGCGGTGGGTGCCGCCTGCGGCGTGGAACCGATCATCGAATATATCGACATGCCGGCCGCGATCCGGCCGAATTACCAATATTTCACCCAGGCTTCGATCGGCAAGCTGCGTCAGTCGGGCTACGCTGCCCCGTTCACCTCGCTCGAAGAAGCGGTAAAAGACTACGTCACCAACCATCTCGCGACCGGCGATCCCTACCTTTAAAAATCGGCCCGAATGCGGCGCCCTTGACTACGCCGCCGCCGCGCTCACGCCGAGGCGTCGAAAAACTCGTGCAGCGCCTGGAAGGTTTCTTCGGGAGCTTCTTCGGGGATGAAATGGCCGCTGTTGATCGGATAGCCACGAACGTCTTCGGCGTGATCGCGCCACACCGCGAGGACATCATAGCCGCTGCCTTGCGAGCTTCGTTTTCCCCACAACATCAGGAGCGGCATGGTCAGTCGCCGGCCGCGGTCGGCGCGATCGTGTTCGAGGTCGATCGACGCCCCGGCGCGATATTCGGCGCAGGTCGCGCGGATCGTCTCCGGATTCCTGAAGCAGCGCAGATATTCGGCAAAGGCTTCGGGCTCGAGCTTGGGCGGGTCGCGCAGCAGTGCTGCGAGCTGATAGCGCAAAAAGAACTCGGCCTCGGCGCCGATCAGCCTTTCGGGCAGGCCGTTCGGCTGGATCAGAAAAAACCAGTGCCAGCTCGACGTCGCGGCCTTCTGGTCGATGGTCTCAAAACGGTAAAGCGTCGGCACGATGTCGAGCAAGGCCAGCCGCTCGATCTGCTCGCCGTGATCGCGCGCTAGCCGATGGGCGACCCGGGCGCCGCGGTCGTGGCCGGCAACCGCAAAGCGCTCGAAGCCGAGTGCGGCCATTGTTTCGATCTGGTCGAGGGCGAGGGCGCGCTTGCTGTAATTTTCGTTGTCTGGGCCGGCGGGCGGTTTCGAGCTGTCGCCATAACCGCGCAGATCGGGGATCACGAGGGTGAATTCGGCCGCCAGGCGCGGCGCCACCTTGCGCCACATCAGATGTGTTTGCGGGTAGCCGTGCAACAACAACAGCGGCGGGCCGCTGCCGCCGGTGACGAGGTTGATCTCCGCACCCGAAGTCTTGATCCGGCACTGTACGAAGCCCGGGGAAAAATCATCCATCAAATTCTTCCAGTCTGTCGGTCCGGGTTACCCCCCTGGCTCCTCTCCCCGCAGCCGGGGGAGAGGGACGGACCCCGCGTTGGCGGGAGGGTGTGGGGTGGATCGACGTCGAGCGAGCGATTTGCCGGTTACAACCCGCGCGTCGCTTCGCCTTTGAGCTCTACCGTGTTGCCGTCGGGGTCGGTGATGTAGATCGAC
>DASXMC010000541.1:0-10715 GCA_036495885.1 Allostellaceae bacterium
ACTCGCCGATCGCCTCGTCGATCACCGAGTCGAGCGCGATGACACGCCGGAGGAATTCCTGCCTCATTGGCTGCGTCTCCGGAAGTCCGGGGCCAGCCAGCGCCAAGGTACCAACAAACCGCCGCATAACCTCGGTCGATATTTCTGCGATCAGGCTGGCGAGCCGGCGACTTGCGTTACCGAAATCGGTTCCTGCCAGCACGACGCCAGCGGAGACGATGCCAATGCAGATCTCGGTGCAGCGGATTACGGCGAGTATAAAGACGTCGCCGTTTGCGCCCCCGGTCGCCCCGAGCTCGCTGCTCGCGATAATTGCGGCCGTGATCCCGGCAAGCTGTGCCGCAACGGCCACAGAGTTGCGGAGTATCGTGCCAACGAAAGCGCACCCCGCACCCCACAATGCCAGACCCACGAGAAAGGCGACGCGGTTCTGCGGGAAACACGCGGTCAGTACCACGATCGCCACGGCGCCCACTACAGTGCCGATCATGCGGAACCAACCTTTGCGCAGCGACGCGCCGAGGTGTGGCTGACAAACGAGAGCCGCGGTTGTTCCGGCCCAGTAAGGGTTGTCGAGCTCAAGCCAAAACGCGAGATAGAGCGCGAGGCAGACTGAAACCCACAGTCGCAAGCCGAAGAGCAGCGGTGGCCCTGCAGCCCTTGACGCATTCGCCAAGCGGGCAGCGAAGGTCGCACTAGATGCAACCAGCGAACCCTGCCCCAGAGGCTCAGCCGCTGTCATGGAACGAATTTGGCCGAAGCTCTCAATCTATACAACTTTTGTATCAATCCTGGGCAGCGCGATCTCGCCGAGGCGATCTGGTTTTGCTGCCATCTTTTGTTCCTTCGGGGGTACGGCTCCGGCCGCAGAGGTGCCGCGGTCTGGGCAACCTCATTATCGCCAAAATTGTGTTGCATTCTTGGGTCGATCGGCGAGCGGGAGATGGCGCGGCAATTTCGTTCGGGTCTTTGCGATTTCAGGCTATTCAACCTGAGCGTGAGTTTTGCCGTAAATTCGCAGTATTTTGCGCAAATCGAAAATGACTGCTCAATTCGAGATTGGGGAGACACTAGCCGAAGCGGTGAGCGATATGGGCGTAGAGGGCGCGCATCGCGGTGGCTTCGGCGCCTTCGGGGCGGCCCGGGCGGCTTTGCGGGTTCCATGCCATGACGTCGAGATGCGCCCACGGAACGCCGGACGCGACAAATTCTTGCAGATATAGGGCCGCGGTGATTGCCCCGGCATGCGGCCCCTCCGACACGTTGTTGATGTCGGCAATCTTGCTGTCGATCATCTTGCGGTACGGGCGCCACAATGGCAGGCGCCACATCGGGTCTTCCTCGGCGGCGGCAGCGGCGAGCAGTTCGCCGGCAAGGGCGTCGTCGTTGCAGAACAACGCCGCCAGTTCGGGGCCGAGCGCCACCCGCGCCGCACCGGTCAGGGTTGCCATGTCGATCAGCAGTTCCGGGTTTTCGGTCGAGGCTTCGGCGAGCGCGTCGCACAGGATCAGCCGACCCTCGGCATCGGTGTTGCCGATCTCGACGGTCAGACCCTTGCGCGTGCGCACGATGTCGAGCGGGCGCACAGCGTTGCTCGACACCGAGTTTTCGACGCAGGGCAGCAGCACGCGCAGCCGCACCGGGAGTTTTGCGTCCATGATCGCCTGGCCGAGTGCGAGCACAATCGCTGCTCCTGCCATATCCTTTTTCATCAGCCGCATGCCTTGGGCGGTCTTGAGGTCGAGCCCGCCGGTGTCAAAGCACACCCCCTTGCCGACAAGGGTCACTTTGGGTGCCGCCGGCTCGCCCCAGACGATGTCCACCAAGCGCGGCGGGCGTGCGCTGGCGCGGCCAACGGCGTGGATGGTCGGATAGTTCTCGGCGAGCAGTTCGTCGCCGATAATGACCCGATGGCAGGCGCCGGCTGCTTTGGCGATTTCGATCGCCGCCTGCGCCAGCTCCTCGGGGCCAAGATCGCCGGCCGGCGTGTTGGCGAGGTCGCGAGCGAGGAAGATGGCGCGCGCAAGGCGCTCGACCTGGTTACGGTCGGCGCCGTCGGGCCAAACCAGTGCCGCCCCGCGCGCCGGTTTGTCACTGTAGCGGGTAAAGCGATAGGTCGCGAGCGCCCATCCGAGTGTCAGGCGAGTGGGCTCGGCGCCATCGGGCAGCGCATCGAGCCGATAGCTCCCCTCTGGCAGCAGGTCCGGCAAGCCGCTCAATGCCCACATCGTCGAGCCGGCGTCGGGATCGTCGCCGAGCCCGACCAGAACCCGGCCGAGACCGCCGTCGGAGCCCGGCAGCAGAGCGAACTTGCCGGCTTCGGCGGCAAAACCGGTGGCCCGCAGCCAATGGCGTTCTGGTTCGGCTGCGGCCACGAACCACGCCGAGAATTGATCGATCGTCAGGGCGGTCATCGGAACCGCGCTGTCCGCGCTGTCGATCAGGGAAAATGCCATCGCTCGCCTCACTGATGTTGCTGCGTACACATTGGGGCGGTTAGGAGATGTTGCCTAGAGTGCGCGCGAAGGCGCGCTCTCGGCAGCGGCTTGGCGGATGGAGCTGCGCCCGCCGAGTCCCCGCCGATCCGGCAAAAGCTGATGCTTCCGCGACAAAATCCATCCCCGCCTTATGTGCGCGCCTTGCGTTCGATGGGATAGGGGGATAGGGTATACGCATGAGTCATACGGTCCGTGAAAAGCAGAAGCTCTTAGGCCGGATTCGCCGTATCCGGGGGCAGGTCGAAGCCATCGAGCGCGCGCTCGACAGCGAGGCCGGCTGTGACAAGGTCATGCACCTGATCGCAGCGGTGCGCGGCGCGGTTGCGGGGCTGATGGCGGAGGTCGTCGAGGAGCATGTCCGCACCCACCTCGTCGACGGCGACAAGCATCCCGAGGCGCTAAACGGCGAGGCCGCCGAGCTGCTGCTCGAAGTGGTGCGAACCTATCTGAGGTGACCGGCGATGACATCAGCCGCAACCGCCCCGGCATCGGCGCTGCCTTCACCCGTGCATTCGCACGTGTTCCTCGGCGCCGGGCACGAGCGTAGCGAGCGCAAAACCTGGGCAGTGATTGGGCTGTGCGGCGCGATGATGGTCGCCGGGATTGTCGGCGGCCTGCTGTTCGGCTCGATCGCCCTCGTCGCCGACGGCATGCATATGAGCACCCATGCCGGCGCGCTGCTACTGGCGGCACTCGCCTACAGATACGCCCGCCGCCACGCGACCGACCCACGCTTTACGTTCGGGACCGGGAAGCTCGGCGATCTCGCCGGCTTTACCAGCGCCATCATTCTGGCGATGATCGCGGCTTTGATCGGTTACGAGGCGATGAGGCGCTTTTTTGCGCCGGTGGCGATCGACTTTGCCGAAGCCATTCCGATTGCCTGTATCGGATTGGCCGTCAACCTTGCGAGCTGGTGGCTGCTCCGCGGCGGCCGGGATCATCACGATCACCACGGCCACAGCCACGGTCCAACCCACGCCGAGCCATCCCATCGGCATGGAGCGGGGCATCGCCACGATGGCGCACACCGCGTCAGGACGGCTGCGGGCACCGTCGTTCTCGAGATCTTTGAGGAAGGTGTGCCACCGCGTTTTCGGCTGAGCGCCGAGAATGGCCAAACCCTGGCGGGCCGGACGGCGATGATCGAGACGGTGCGGCCCGACGGGGGGCGCCAATCGTTCGTCTTAAGCGATCGCGGCGGTTATCTCGAGTCGGTCGAGGACATCCCGGAGCCGCACCAGTTCGCAGCACTTGTGCAGATCGGCGGCGAGCACTTTTCCGCCGGTTTTGAGAAACACCACGACGATGCCGACCGCGCGGCGCACCGCGACAACAATCTGCGCGCCGCGATAATCCATGTTCTCGCCGACGCCGCGGTCTCGGTGCTGGTTATTATCGGTCTGGTGTTGGCCCGGGCGTTCAGCTGGCGGTGGACCGACCCGGCCGCGGGGGTGATCGGGGCTGGCGTGATTGCGAGCTGGTCCTACGGCCTGATCCGCGACACCGGGGCCATCCTGCTCGACATCAACCCGGACCGGCATATGGCCGACAATTTACGCGACGCAGTCGAAAACGAGGGCGATCAGCTTGCCGATCTCCATCTCTGGCGCTTGGGGCCGGGACATCTGGGTGCGATCATCTCGGTGATTACGACCCAGGCGCACGACCCGGCCTATTATCGGGCCAAACTCGCCCGCTTCCGCTCGCTGTCGCACCTGACGATCGAGATCGACCAACCCGGCTTGCTGCCGCAAGTTGGCAACCGGCCGGGAAACCCATAGAAGCCGAACTGCTGCGCGGAGACGACGCTAAAAAATTCCGGTCATGCCGGCTCGCAGCGCGCTATTGCCGCCAGCGAACCGAATGCCGGGATCAGCTGGTACCTGACCCTCGGCTCAGTAGCCCTCGCGCTCCATGCGTTTGCGCAGGAGCTTGCGGTAGCGACGCACCGCCTCGGCCTTTTCGCGCGCCCGCCGCTCCGAGGGCTTCTCGTAGCTGCGCCGCAGTTTCATTTCCCGGAATACGCCCTCGCGCTGCATTTTTTTCTTCAAGGCCCGCAGAGCCTGATCAACATTGTTATCGCGGACGACGACTTGCACGGGAGCGGTTCTCCACATCTCGGCGCGGCGGCAACGACTGCCGCCCGATCGCTAATAATTTAGCACCAGCCGCGCAAGCTGTGAAGGCAATGTGTGGCGAGAAGCGCGGGCTTTACCCCGGGGCTTTACCGGGGCCCCGGCCCCCGCCATATTGCCGAGATGGCATTGTTGAAAATCGCCCAGATGGGCAATCCTGTGCTGCGCCAGCCGGCAGCGATGGTCAAGGACCCGACCGCACCGTGGGTGCGCAGTCTTGTTGAAGACATGATCGAGACAATGGAAGACGCCGCCGGTACCGGGCTTGCCGCACCGCAGGTCCATCAGCCCTGGCGTATCGTCGTCTTTTTTGTTTCCGGCGAAAGGCTGAGCGGACTGCCTGCCGATGTGGCGCAAGAGCTGACGGTGCTGATCAATCCGAAAATCGAATTCTTGGGCGAGGAGCGGGCTTTCGGCTGGGAGGGGTGCTTGTCGGTGCCGGGAATGCGCGGCATCATCCCGCGCCAACTGCGCATCCGCTATTCCGCAACCGGGCTCGAAGGCGAGCCGATCGAGCAGGAGGTCGAGGGTTTTCACGCCCGTGTCGTCCAGCATGAATGCGACCATCTCGATGGCGTTCTCTACCCGCAGCGAATGATCGACTTGCGCCACCTGTTCTTCGTCGAGGAGCTGCAGCGCTATCCCGTCGATCTCGCGGCACTCCTCGAAGAGACGCTGTCGTAAAAGCCCTTCGGCGATGAACAGCCCGCTCACCGAAAGCCAGCGCTCCGCGCTTATCGAGGCGATCCTGCCCGAGGTGCCGTTCGATGGCTGGTCGCGCGCCGCGTTGCGCGCCTCGGCTCGTCGCTGCGACATCACCGTAGAGGAGGCGCATGCCCTGTTTCCGCGCGGTGCGGCCGATCTTGTCGCCGGCTTCAGCCGGTGGGCCGATCAGCGGATGTTGGACCGGCTTGAAGCCGAACCGCTCGCGGACGCGCGCATATCGGACCGGATTGCCCAGGCGATCGCGACGCGCCTGGAAATCGTCGAACCCTGGCGTGAAGCCGTGCGCCGATCGCTGCTGGTGTTGGCCTTGCCCCACAGAGCCCCTCTGGGCGCGCGCCTGGTCTACGACACGGTCGATGCGATGTGGTATGCCGCGGGCGACGCGGCGACCGATTTCAGCTTTTATACCAAGCGCGCGAGCTTGGCCGCGATCTACAGCGCGACCTTGCTGTATTGGCTCGATGACCGTTCGGAGGGTTTTGCCGAGACCCGCGCCTTTGTCGACCGGCGGCTCGCCGGCATGGCTCGTTTTGGCCGCCTGCGTCGCGATCTCGACACCGTCGCCGAAAGAATGCCCAACCCACTGCGATTGCTGCGCCCACTGCGCTGAGCCGCACAGCACCGCTTAGCGGTGCGGGAACAGCCGGGTCACATGACCCATTTTTCGGCCCGGTTGAATTTCATCCTTGCCGTAAAGATGCAGCTTGGCAAACGGGTCGGCGAGCGCTTCGCGCCATTTCTCAACGTCTTGCCCAAGCAAGTTTTTCATTACCGCGTCCGAGTGATGCTCGACCGAGCCAAGCGGTAACCCGCACAATGCCCGCACCAGCTGCTCGAACTGGCTGGTCACGCAGGCATCGATCGTCCAGTGCCCGGAATTGTGCGGCCGCGGTGCGACCTCGTTGACCAGCACCTCTCCCGCCGGCGTCACAAACATCTCGACCGCCAGCACGCCAACGAGATCGAGCTTTTCGGCGACATGGCGGGCGATCGCCTCAGCCCGCATCGCGATCTCGACCGCGACGCGGGCGGGCGCGATTGTGGTGTCAAGAATGTGGTGATTGTGCTGATTTTCGACCGGCGGATAGGTCGCCCAGGCGCCGTTACGACCGCGCGCGACAATCACCGAAATTTCGCAAGCGTAATCGACAAAAGCTTCGAGAATGCCGATTTCGCCGCCCATCTGCCGCCAGGCCGCCTCCGGCTTGGTCTCCGATGTCAAGGTCACCTGGCCTTTACCGTCATAGCCCATGCGCACGCTTTTGAGCACCGCCGGGTAGCCGAAATCGTGCATCGCCCGCGCCAGCGCCGTCGCGTCGGAAATTTCGCGATAGGCGGTCGTTAGAATATCGATCGAGCGCAGGAAATCCTTTTCGCGCAGCCGGTCTTGCGAAATCTCAAGGATTTCCGGTCGCGGGAGCACCGGCGTGGAGGATGCCACCCGGCGCACTGCGTCGGCCGGGATGTTTTCGAATTCGAAGGTGACGACGTCGACCGCTGCTGCGAACCGGTCGAGCGCGCCTGTGTCGCAATATTCGGCAACCGTGGCCCTGCCGCACACCTGCTCGGCCGGGCTGTCGGGCTCAGTGGCGAAGACGTGGCAGCGAAAACCGAGCCGTGCCGCGGCGAGCGCGGTCATTCGTCCGAGCTGACCGCCGCCCAAAATACCGATGGTCGCCCCCGGGGCCAACGCCTCCTTCGACATCAGACCGGGTCCGGCCGCTCGGCAACATCCCGCGTCTGGGCCTCGCGCCAGCCTTCAAGACGAGCTGTGGTGGTGCTGTCGGAAAGCCCGAGGATCGCCGCTGCAAAGAGTGCTGCGTTGACAGCGCCGGCCTTCCCGATCGCAAAGGTCGCGACCGGAATGCCGGCCGGCATTTGGACAATCGACAAGAGGCTGTCGACACCCTTAAGCACCCGGCTTTCGATCGGAACCCCGAGCACCGGGAGCGAGGTCAAAGCCGCAGCCATTCCGGGCAAATGAGCGGCGCCGCCGGCGCCGGCGATGATTACGCGCAGCCCGCGGTCGCGCGCTGTGCGCGCAAAATCGTAAAGCCGGTCGGGGGTGCGGTGCGCCGAGACAATTCGTACTTCATGGGTAATCCCGAGCCGGTCGAGCGTCGCTGCGGCATGCTGCATCGTCTGCCAATCGGATTGACTCCCCATTATGATTCCAACCGCCGGACCGGTCTCGTTCATTCGTCTCCTGCTCCCCCGGCGCCACGCGTGCGGTCTCATTATAGGGGTCAAGACCGCTTGAACAAGCAACCCCAAGGTGCAGCTAAGCAATAATGTCGGGCAACAGCTCGTTTTCGAGCTTTGCGATCCGGTCCTTCAACAACAGCTTTCTCTTCTTGAGCCGCTGCAGTTGCAGCTGATCGAGCGGAGCGTGTTCCACCAGTTGCGAGATGACGTCGTCAAGATCGCGATGTTCGGATTTCAGCGCGGCGAGCGTCGCCCTCAGCGCTTCGGTGTGGAGATCCATAGCTGATGGTCCCATCGCCATACATCGTCCATAAAGGGTCAGGCTTGTAAATGGTCAGCCTTGTCGGTATCCGGCAACAGAAAATGAACAGCGTGAACGATGTCGAGGCCAGGGGCGAGGAGCTGTGGTCGTTTTCGCTGGCCTTCTACGATCGGGCGGGTGTGGCCGCGGCATTGCTGGCGCTCCAGGACAACGCCAGTCTCAATGTCGATCTCGTCCTGTTCGCGATCTGGCTTGGACTGTCGGGGCGCGGCCGGCTCGACGAGCGGCGGGTAGACGCGGCGGAGCGTGCGGTGGGGCCGCTTCAGCTCGATGTCATCGAGCCGTTGCGAGCGCATCGCCGCCGGCTCAAAAGGGTCACCGACGAGGACGTGCAGCGCCTGCGCGAGGGCATCAAGCGGCTCGAGATCGAGGCCGAGCGGGTGGCACTGACCCGCCTCGCCGCGCTCGCCGGACCGGTATTGCAGGCGAATCCCGAACTCTGCTTGGCCGACGCCGAGGCCAATCTTTGCTTTCTCGTGGGCTCGGCCGAGCGCTCGGCCCGGCTAGCGGCGGTCATTCGCCGCGAGCTGCGGCGCTTGGCCCGCGAGCGCTCGTCGGCGCTGACACACCTTGGGCCTCCTCACCCCAGCGCTTGACCGTCCCGGTCTCAAACCCGAACAGGTCGAGCACCCGGCCCAAGGTTTGGTCGATCATCTCGGCGATCGTCGCGGGCCGGGCATAGAACGCCGGCACCGGGGGTGCGATGACCGCACCCATCTCCGCCAGCGCCGTCATGGTCCGCAGATGGCCGATATGAAGCGGCGTTTCGCGCACCACGAGCACCAGACGGCGGCGTTCTTTCAACACCACATCCGCAGCACGGGTCAGCAGCGTCGTCGTCACCCCGCCGGCAATCTCTGACATGCTGCGGATCGAGCACGGAGCCACCACCATGCCGATCGTTTTAAACGACCCGGAAGCGATCGGCGCCGCCATGTCGCCGATGCTGTGAACGACATCGGCGCGGGCGCGCACGATCGGCGCCCTCAGATCGGTCTCGAGCGCCAACGTCAGCTCCGCCGTGCGGCTCATGACGAGGTGGGTCTCGACCGACAGCGGCCGTAGGAGTTCGAGAAGCCGCGCACCGTAAATCGCACCCGAGGCGCCGCTGATGCCGACAATGATGCGCGGCTTTGCAGACATTTCCATGATCCTGACCCTGTGAATCTTGGCCGGTTTGACATATTTTCGTCATCGCGGCGCATCGCTGGCCGGGTGGCCGCTGCGATGGTATTTTCGGCCGTTGTGTGATGGTTTGTGGAGGATATGCATGTCGTGCAAGGAACGTATCGAGGCGCTCAAGGAAAAACATGCGGCACTCGAACGTGCGATCGAAGAGGAGAACAGCCATCCTCAGCCGAATGATGAGACGATTTCGGGTCTGAAACGTCAGAAGCTCCGCATCAAAGACGAAATCTGCCAGCTGGAACGGCTCTGACTCGGGCCGTCATCGATCCGCCTAATGCCGGGAGGCGGCATCGTTCCTCCCGGCTTTTTTTGTGGGCTAAGCGATCCACCTCCGACCGAATGGATGACCATACGCATTTTGACCACTCACGGCTTCTGCGTTTTAAGCAGCAAATAACGTATCGAACTCAATACAAAGCTCCGATCCGTATTTGACGGTGGAGACCCGAATTTATATTCGATCTTTGTACGGTTACGTTCAAAACATTTGTGCACTGCGGAAAATAGCCACATATCTGACACAAAATTTCCAAAATTTGAGTTGACCGGGCGAGCGCCTGCAGGCCATCATTAATACTAACAAAAAGGTTTTCCACCCCACCGCTATGGGAGGTTGGCGCTGGCGGTCATTAAAGACGGGCGCCATCCGGAAAGCCCACGGCAGCCGAATAATAAAAGCGCGAAATGTCAGCGTTTAACGTGAAATGTCAGCGTCTAACGCGAAATGGGAGGGATTTAGCGCATGAAACCAAAGCTTTCATACGTCTTACCGACGACTTTGGCCGTCGGCATGCTTGTGGGTTTGCCGGCCGTTTCAAAGGCGCAGACGGTCAGCAACCCGTCGACAGCACCGGATTGCATGAACAACACCGCGTTCTTCAATCCACAGTTGCCGCCTTCGATTACCTTGCCCGCCGGGTTCACGGCGTCCGTATTCGCCTCCGGTCTGAATATGCCGACAGGCATCGCCTTCCTCGGCAACGCGAGCAGCTTCCAAGTCTTCGTTGTGGAATCCGGGCATGGCATACCGAGCGTGTGCAATGACGAAACGGCGTGGCCGGGAGGTGAGTTCGCCACCAATAACCCGTTCACCCCCGACATCCTGGTATTTAATCAAAACGGAAAGTTGATCCGCGGCCCCTTGGGCAAACCGACCTCTACCGGCGGCGGGTTCCAGCCGTCCGGACCGGCGGTCGACATCGCCTTCGCCAACGGCCTATCCGGCGGCCCGTTGTTTGCGACCGATTCCAACCAATCGACCCATCAGCACAACGGGCAAAACAATAGTTCGCGTATCAGCACCGTGAACCCGATGACCGGGGTGGTCACGCCATTCATCACCAATCTGCCGACGGGTGACCACCCGACTGAGCAGCTGGCGTTCAAAGGCGGGTGGATCTACTGGTCGCAGGGAACGACGACCAATAGCGGCGTCGTCGGCCTCGACAATGGCAGCGGCCAGAACCAGTCCGACATCCCATGCCAGGACATCACACTGAGCGACAACGTGTTTCCCTCGAGCATTTCACCGTTTGTCGCAACGAGTGGCTACTCCCCGTTCGGGGTGCAACAACCCGGAGCCACAATAAAGGCTTTCTTCAACTCGTTCACCGGCCAGGTTCGGCAGGGCGTGTGCGA
>DASXMC010000542.1:0-8657 GCA_036495885.1 Allostellaceae bacterium
GAAATGCTGGCGGTCGCGGTCTTTGCCTATCAGCACACCCATTCGCCGTTCGTCGTTGCGGCGCTGACCATGCTGCGGATGATGCCGATGGCGCTCTTTGGCGCAGTCATCGGGGCGCTGGCCGAACGCTGCGATAGGCGCACCGCGCTGATCCTCGTGGTGCTGTCGATGGCGATGACGTCGCTGACCTTGGCGATCCTCGCCTGGACCGGCAGGTTGGCGGTGTGGCACCTGGCGATAGCGGCGTTTTGCAACGGCATCGGCTGGGCCACGGACAACCCGGTGCGGCGCACGATGATCGGCGATGCAGTCGGCATCGAGCGCATGAGCAGTGCGATGTCGATCGATGTCGGCGCCAACAATGCGAGCCAGATTGTGGGTCCGACGATCGGTGGCGTGCTGCTCGCGTCCTTCGGTATCGGGGGCGCCTTTTGCGTCAGCGTGCTGTGCTATTCGGCAGCCCTCGTCGCAGCGTGGCGGGTGCGCCACCGCACCACCGTCATTGCGAGCGGCACGCAAAGCGTAGTGGCGCGGATCATCGAGGGGTTGGCGCTGGTGCGCCGCGACCGGCGGTTGATTGCGGTGCTGACGGTTACCGTGATCTCCAATATCTTCGGCTGGCCCGCGACCAGCATGATCCCGGTGATCGGCCATGACCGTTTGCGGCTCGGCGCCGTCGGCATCGGCCTCCTGTCCAGCATGACCGGTGTCGGCGCGTTCCTCGGCTCGGTGGCGATCGCCCTCTTCGTGCGCCAAGCATGGTTTTCGCGGGTCTATCTCGGCGGCGTCGTGGCTTTTTTGGTGCTGATCCCGATTTTTGCGCTGGCGCCGTACCCGCTGCTGGCGGGCTCGGTATTGCTGACCACCGGAGTGGCGAACGCCTGTTTCGCCATCATGCAGGCGACGCTCGTCTATCTTTCGGCGCCGGCCGAGATGCGTAGCCGGGTCTATGGCGTGCTTTCGGTGTGCATCGGTGTCGGCATGCTGGGCTTTATCCAGATCGGCCTGTTGGCTGGGCTGATCGGCGCCTCGTGGGCGGCAGCGGCGACCGGAGTGGCGGGCCTGGTGGCGATGGGGCTGACCCGGCGATGGTGGCGCCCGCTCTGCGTCGCTGGTTGATTGCAATGGCCGGCGCAAAATCCAGCCTGCGACGCAAAATTCAGCCCGCGACAGGGTCAAAATTTCGTCCGCCAGGGAGATTGCGGCGGCCGGCGTGATCGCCATATGTTTCCTGTTCGTTCTTTTCGGAGAGGAACGCGATGGCGCCGATGGATGCGGACAAAACTGAGACCGGGGGATTTGCGATCACCGCTGCAAGCGGCATCCCGGCGGAGTGTGGAGCCGCCTTCGCGGCCGGCGCGCCGTTTCGCACCGAGCACGTCGCCGGCATCCGGACCGAGTCCGTCATCCAACTCGATTGGGTCGATACGGTCGAGACGATGCTGCGACAGCTCCAGCACCGCAACCCCCAGGATCCGCTGCTGGTCGAAGCGATCGCGGCCGCGGCGCGGCTGCGGGAAGCCGTCAGCGCCCCCGGGACGCCGGAGAAGTCGACCGCGGCGCTGTGGCTCTGCCTTTACTGCTGCATTACGCTGCCGTTTCTCCATCATTTCAGCTCGGCTGTCGGCAATGATTTGGGTCACGCAATGGCGCATCAAATCGTCAAGATTTTGTCGAGTATAGCTCACCATCTTGAATTTTAGGCGCCGGCATCCCACGCGGTCGCCGCGCGCGAGCCTTCGATCGGCACGGCGATAACCGCCTGCGCGATCCGATCGCCGCTCGCATTGCGGATGCCCCAGGGTTGCGTCGAAATCGTCGCCCGCGCAGCGCCGGCGATGCTATCCTGCATTTGGAGTGGCGGGCGGCAGCCTCGCCGTCGCGGCAGAGGAGGAGAGATGGCGTCGATCGACCTCGATTTTGCTGATGCCGACACCGGCAATGCCGATTATGTCGAGCGCGCGCGCGCCCTCGCCCCGTTGCTGGCAGATGCCGCCGACGAGATCGAGGAGCAGCGCCAATTGCCGCCGCGCGTGGTCGACGCTCTGATCGAGGGCGGCTTTTTCAAACTGCTGATCCCGCGCTCGCTCGGCGGCGCCGAGCTGCCGCCGCTGGTTTATGTCCAGGTGCTGGAGGAGATCGCCCGCACCGAGCCGAGCACGGCATGGTCGCTCGGGCAGAATTCCGGTTGCTCGATGACCGCCGCATATCTCGATCCGGCGGTCGCCCGCGAAGTTTTCGGGCCGCCGCGCGGGATCCTCGCCTGGGGGCCCGATCTGCCGGGCGGCGGGCGCGGCGTCACGGTTGGGGGCGGCATCAGGGTGACCGGCCGCTGGGGGTTTGCCACCGGAAGCCGGCATGCGAGCTGGCTGGGTGCGCATGTCCCGATCTTTGACGAGGACGGCACGCCGCAGATCAACCCCAACGGCCGGCCCTATGTGCGCACGGTGCTGTTCCCGAAATCGAGCGCCGAAATTATCGACAACTGGCAGGTCATTGGGCTGCGCGGCACCGGCAGCGACAGCTATGCGGTCGACGATCTATTTGTCCCGCAGCGCTATACCTGCTCGCGTGACAACCCAGCCGAGCGGCGCGAGAGCGGCACGCTCTACTGCTTCACCAGCGGCATGGTCTATGCGATGGGGTTTTCGAACGTATCGTTGGGCATCGCCCGGGGTGCCCTCGAGGCGTTTATCGAATTGGCGCGCGACAAGATCCCGCGCGGCGCGCGCAACCCGCTGCGCAACAACAACGTGATCCAGTCGCAGGTGGCGCAATGCGAGGCGCGGCTGCGCTCATGCCGCGCCTTTATCCATGAGACCCTGGAGGAGATGTGGGACGAAGCCGTGCGTCGCGGCGAATTCCGGCCCGATCAGCACGCGCGGCTCAGGCTCGCTTCGACCTGGGCGATCCAGCAGTCGCGCGAGGTTGTGGCGGATATCTACAGTGCCGCCGGCGCCACCGCGATCTTCAACGAAAACCCGTTCGAGCGCCGTTTTCGCGACATGCATGCGGGCAGCCAACAAGGCCAGGGCCGCCCGGTTCATTTCGAGACCGTGGGTCAGATCCTGCTCGGCCTGCCGCCCGAAGGCCGCATGTTCCGTTGAGGCGGCGGCGCGCTGGCCAAAACCGAATTCCGCCAGCGCGCCGGCCGCCAAGAGAGGCTGACCAGTCGGCGCCTAGGCTAAGTTTGGAATTACCCGATGTCTTCGAGCGGATGAGGCAAAGCCGAGGGCGTAAAATCCGCTCCTCGGCAGCTCTGCCTTCTTAAATGAGCTCCGGTTCCTGCAACAGTACGGTTGCCCGCATGTCCAGCTTGTCTCGAATAATATCGGCCTGCTGCCGATGATCGATCCATGGCGCCATCGCGCTGCGGAAATGCGATTTTATCTCGCCTCGGCGGTACCCATATTTGATCCGCGGCAAAATTGGAGTTTCTTCGGTCGTAGACGCTCCAAATTGGCGTAAGTATTCGGCAAAATTAGCAGCGTTCTCATCGACCTCCAGCAGAGTTTCGCACGGTGCACCTTCTGCATAGATTATGTCGTGACGGGCGAGCTTAATATGGAAATACTTCAATTGATCGGAGTCGCCCACGACATAACGGGTTATTGTTGTGCCGTTGACGAGGTTGCCTGCCTCCACCAGAACGCCGTCGATCAGCACGGCATGCGTCTGGGTGACATACAAATCGGCATGCGGGACATCATCTCTCAGCGCCGAGCGAGCAATCCGAATAGGCAATACGCCTCTGACCCAGCCCTTGGTCGGATCACCCTTCTTAAACGAATAGCGGCCGATCCATTGAATGGCACACATCCCGCCAAAAACACTCGGCAGCATATCGCCTGCGCTGAGGTTTTCGATCTTCCGGTCGCCATCTGCGGTCCGGATTGTGGTGCCCTTCAGAAAGCAATGAAAATCACCGCCACCGCCACCGCCACCGCCGCCTCCGTCTCCATCTGGATAACGATGCTTGTGCCCCCAGTGAAACCAGAGAAAGTCCCCCGCCTTCGCTGCGGTTGTCGTGGTTTCAGCAAGCAGGGCGGAGGCCGCTATGGCTCCTATTCTTATCAGATTGCGGCGAGAACTTGGCATAACTGCCACCTTTTTTTCTAAATGGAACATGATTCCTCCAGTTGAATTGCTCTCGTCGATCTCCCAGTCTTGACGGTTATTTGCTTCCTCTTCCTCTACCTGACGGGCTCGATATGCTGAGTGCATTCAAATAAGTTCATAGCATTCACTTGAACCCGAGTAAATGGTTCTACATTGCGGAAAACGCAAAAGGGTTGCCTCGCTAAATAATGTATGCCGGGGTGGATAGGGGCACAGTATTTTGGGAGGAATGAAGCACTGAGGCTGGCAAAGCCAGCGGATGCAGCGGATCTACTTTGTGCAGCGATGGTTCAACCTGTCGGACCCGGCGGCGGAGGACGCTTCTGATCGAGCCGAGCCTCGGCTCGGTCAAAGCCCCCAGCGCACGCCGGGGTTGCTCCACATTTCGTCTGAGCCTTTTGGAGCTAGACTAGCTGTGGCGGTGCGGCCGGCACAGCATTCGCCGTCCGAGGCTCCGTTCGAGCTTGTCGACTGCAACCGACAAGCGAGCACCCTAGACTTGCTCCAGCTCGATCAAGGTACCGCAGAAATCCTTGGGGTGTAGAAACAACACGGGTTTGTCATGGGCGCCGAGCCGCGGCTCGCCGTCGCCGAGCACGCGGGCGCCTTCGGCGCAAAGGCGGTCGCGCGCGGCCAGGATGTCATCGACCGCATAACAGAGATGATGCACGCCGCCGCCGGGATTGCGGTCGAGAAAGCCGCGGACCGGCGACTGATCGCCGAGCGGCTGAAGCAATTCGATCTTGGTGTTGGGCAGTTCGACAAACACCACGGTGACGCCGTGCGCCGGCAACGCCTGCGGCGCCGACACTTGCGCGCCCAGGGTGTCGCGGTAGACGGCACTCGCCGCCGCCAGATCGGGAACGACAATCGCGACGTGATTGAGCTTCCCGATCATCCCTCCGTCCCTCGCGCGAGTGTATGCTTCGCTTGCCGCCGCCGATCAAAGTCGCACGATTTGGATTTCGACCAGCGAACGCTTGCCGAACCGCTCGTTTAGCACGCGGCGCAGCGCGCGCCGGGCGATATCGCAGACGGTGTCGTCATTGCGGCGCGCCGCTGGCGAGAGCTCGTCGACTGCCCGCTCGATCGCAACCTGCAAATACGGCACGTTCTGTTGGGCGACGTCGGGTTCGACAACGCCGATAACGGTAATCGCGGGTTTGGCGGCAAGCCGACCATGGCCGTCTAGAACGAGCGTGGCAACGACGCTGCCGTTGAACATGACCCGCCGGCGGTCCCGCAATGCAGCGCCGCCGAGCGGTAGCAGAGCCTTGCCGTCGCTCGCCAATCGGCCGACCGGCACCTCGTCGATGATCGTCGCACCTGACGAGTCGAGTCGAACGAGATCGCCGTTTTCGATGACAAGCGTCTGTGGCACCTGGCAGTCCCGGGCAAGCTCGGCATTGGCGATCAGGTGCCGTGCCTCGCCGTGTACTGGAATCGCAACTTTGGGGTGGATCATCTGATACATGTGGACCAGCTCGTCGCGCGCCGGATGGCCGGAGACGTGAACAAAATGGTCGAGCTCCGTAACGATTTCGACCCCGAGCCGGGCCAGCGCGTTCTGCAGCCGACCGATCTCCTTCTCATTTCCGGGGATGATCCGCGACGAAAAGATCACGGCGTCACCGGTTTCGAGCTCGACATTGGGATGGTCTTCGCGAGCGATGCGGGCCAGCGCCGAACGCGGTTCACCCTGGCTGCCGGTGCAAATCATCAAAATCCGGTCGCGCGGGACGTAGCCGGCCTCTTCCTCGGTCAGGAACGCCGGCAGGTCGGATAAATAGCCATTTTCGCGCGCCGCCTTGTCGATCCGCCACAGTGAGCGGCCCACAAGGGCCACATCGCGGCCGTG
The DNA here is from genome assembly GCA_036495885.1 of Allostellaceae bacterium. Classification (GTDB taxonomy): domain Bacteria; phylum Pseudomonadota; class Alphaproteobacteria; order ATCC43930; family CGMCC-115725; genus AP-15. Next base: position 5,978 of record DASXMC010000542.1, read on the forward strand.
GGCGGCGGCGGCGTAGGCAATGGTCTCGAGCCGGGCGACGTTCGAGGCAAAGCAGGCAACCGCAATCCGCGCATCATAACGCCCGATCAATTCGGTCAGGGAGCGGCGCAGCTCGCCCTCGGAGCCTGAGACGCCCGGCCGCAGCGCGTTGGTCGAATCGCAGACGATTGCCAGCACACCCTCGTCGCCCAACCGGCGCAGCGCCGCCTCGTCGGCCGGCTCGCCGATCAGCGGATCGGGGTCGAGTTTCCAATCGCCAGTGTGCAATACCGTTCCGGCCGCGGTGCGCAATACCACCGCATTGGGCTCTGGGATCGAATGCGTCAGCGTGACGAGCTCCAGATCGAACGGCCCGATCGTGAATCGGCCCGACATCGGGACTACGTTGATCCGCACCTGGTCGGCGAGCCCGACCTCGACAAGCTTGGTGCGCAGCAGTGACGCGGTGAAGGGCGTCGCCCACACCGGACAGCGCAACTCTTTCCACAAATACGGGATGGCGCCGATATGGTCTTCATGCGCATGGGTGGCGATAATGCCGAGCAGACGGTCGCGGCGCTCGGCGATAAACGCCGGGTCCGGCATCACGACTTCGAGCCCGGGCTGCGAATCGTCGCCAAAGGTGACGCCGCAATCGAGGATCAGCCATTGGCCGGCTATCCCGTAAAGGTTCAGGTTCATCCCGATCTCGTTGGCGCCGCCGAGCGCGACAAACAAAAGCGCGGCGTCTGCGGCGCCGGAACCGATCGGAGACTGAGAAGTGAAATCGTCCATTTTATTTATTGCTGTTTCGCTGGTGGATCAGGCGGAGCCCCCACAATGTCAGGTCGGGATCGACGGTGTCGATATCCGCGATCTCCCGGGCAAAAAGCGGGGCCAGGCCGCCGGTTGCGACCACCCCCATCGCCTCGCCGCGCTCGTCTTTGATGCGCCTGACCAATCCTTCGATCAAGCCGACATAACCCCAGAATATGCCCGACTGCATGGCTGGCACGGTGGCGCGGCCGATAACCGACGGCGGCCGCTCGATCGGCACCCGCGGTAATTGCGCCGCTGCCATCTCCAGCGCCAGCATCGACAAATTCGGCCCCGGCGCAATCACTCCCCCACAATAATTGCCAGAGCGGTCGACAATGTCGAAATTCGTCGATGTGCCGAAATCGACGACCATGAGCGGCGCCGGATAGCGGTCCTGCGCCGCCACTGCATTGGCGACCCGGTCGGCGCCGACCTGTGCGGCGGGCATATCGACATCGATGCCAATGCCGGGTCGGCAATCCGCCCGGCCGACAATCAGCGGCTCGCTGGCGAAATATTGCCGACACAGGCTGATCAAGTTGAACGCCGCTTCTGGCACGACATTGGCGATGATCGTGGCGTCGATCTCGCTGCGCGAACGCCCAGCCAGCGTCATCAGCTGGGTCAGCCATACCGCGTACTCGTCGGCCGTCCGTTTCGGGTTGGTCGCCGCGCGCCATGAGGCTCGCAACCGATCGCCTTCATACACAGCAAACACGACATTGGTGTTTCCGGAATCGATGGCGAGCAGCATCAGGCCTCAACAATGCGCCGGGAACACGTCGCCGGCCGAAATGCGCCGTAACTCGCCCCCGGTGTCCAGCAACAGCGCGCCCTGCTGATCTATATCGATAAAACGCCCATGCAAGGTGGCAGTTTCGAGGCGCGCCCGAATTGGCCCGCCGAGTGCGTAAGCGCGTTCCCGCCACGCCTCTCGCACTGGGGCGAAACCCTGCTGCTGCCATCGCCGCGCCCAGATGTCGAAATGGCGCAGAAAGGTGTGTAGCGCTGTTTCGGGTGGCGGTGCGGGCGCTCCTCCCGCAGCAATCGAGGTCGCCGGAAACTCGGTATTCGTCGGCGCCGACACCAGATTCACGCCAAGCCCGACGACCAGGGAGGTGAGCCGACCATCCTGTCCGATTTCGGATTCGAGCAAGATGCCGGCGACCTTGCGGCCGCCGAGGAGCACATCGTTGGGCCATTTGCAGGCGAGCTGGCCACAGCATGGCGCCAGGTCGGCCACGGCATCCCCGACCGCCAGGCTGGTGACAAAGCCGAGCTGTGCTGCTTCTTCGGCCGAACAAGCCGGCTGTAAAATCATCGATGCATAAAGGTTGCCGCGCGGTGACGACCACGCATGGCCGCTACGTCCGCGCCCCGAGATCTGCTCCAATGCCCAAAGCACTGTTCCCGACTCGGCCCCATCGCGCGCCAGCGCTTTGGCTTCATCGTTGGTGCTGCCGACCGTCTCGCGCAATACCGGCCTATAGGCCGTGAGAACGAGCGGCGGCATGTGAGTCATGGCAAGAACAGCGACGCCGCGGCAGCATTGGCGCCGCCGATCAGCGGCCCCGGGAAGGCAAAAAAGAACATGGTGATGATCGCAGTTACCAGCACCACACTCTTCAGTTCAAAGCTGAGCGGCCGATCGAAAGCCGCGACCGGTTCGTCGAAATACATGACCTTGACGACGCGGAAATAATAAAACGCGCTGATCACGCTGGTAACGACGCCGATAACAGCAAGGCCGATCAGTTTCGCGTCGATGGCGGCAAAAAAAACGTAGAGCTTAGCGAAAAACCCGGCGGTCGGCGGCAACCCGGCCAAGGAAAACATGAAGATCGCCAAGGCGAGCGCCAGTGCGGGATGCGTGTGCGACAGG
>DASXMC010000543.1:0-5337 GCA_036495885.1 Allostellaceae bacterium
AAAGACGTAAAGGCGCTGCTCGACGAACTGACGTGATCCTGTCGTGAGCATGGCCGGCGGTCTGGCGCGAATGACCGCTTTCTGGCCGGTCCGACCATCCGTTGGCGCGGCACGAATGTCTCTTGAGGGTCGGTTTGACTCGTTCGACCGATGACAGGCGAACGGCAGGTTTCGGCGCAACCTCGTCGTTGCCGCGCATCCCGGCGAGCGTCGGGTAACTGAACGGACACCAGCCGTTCGGCCTTAGTGGCGGGGATTACTCTTCATGCCCCGATCCGGCCATTCGTGGGCTGACCCTGAGGGCTCTCCATAAAGGTTGAAGTCGAATTAGCCGCAATGACCTGGAGTTGCTATCGCGACCATGCGTCGAACAGCTTGAGCGCTTCCTCGGCCAGGACGCCGCCGTTGACTTCGATAGTGGTGAACGTCGTCCTGGCCGCGATTTCAGTACTGGGTACTTTAATCTGGCCCAGGACCTTGCTGAGCTCTTCGATCGACGCGCCATAGACTACCCGCGCGATCCGGCAGTAGGCGATCGCGCCCATGCACATCGGACATGGCTCGCCCGAAGTATAGATCGTCGCGCCGCGCAAGATTTCCGGGCCATGCTCGGCGAGGCATTGGCGGATTGCGACCATCTCGCCATGCGCGGTTGGGTCCTTGAGCCGCTTGCCGGAGTTGCGCCCGCGCGCCAGCACCAGGCCATCCTTGACGATCACCGCCCCGAACGGTGCGTCCGCTTCAGCCGCGAGCGCGATGGCCTCGCGCATCAACGCGATATCGGTGGTCGTGACGTTGCTCATTTCAAAGCGTAACACCAAATCGCCATCGTGGCCTCCCTGGTCGATTGCTTAGCGCAAGCTTACCGCCGCTCGTTCCCGCCGACCACGAAATCGACCCATCAAATTGCCTAAGACGCCATGCCTTGCCTCCCCACCAGAAATTTCGGGAGCGCAGTGGCTCGGCAACCGCAGCCGCCGCAGACTTCACCGGATCGCAAATAATGTGCGCCTAGCGTGCTGTCGTGACGGCCTGTGTATGCCCGAGCATCTTGCCGATGACCAATACCCCGAGCCCCGCGATACACAGCTCCGCGCCACGCAACTCTACAGCATTGGCACTCATATTTCGCTGGCGAAGAATCGCCTCGGCGCTTGTCTGTGATGAGCCAGCATGCGACGCTGCCAATCCTGATTTCGCGTTGTGGGAGAGCGCCGGCGCCGACACCTGAGAGTGCTTTGCTTCGTAATGTTGATGGCATGACGGCGCTGGCGGCTGTCGTCAACTTCATGCAAAGATCATCTAGAGTGGGCATGGGGAAAGATCGCGGCGGGCGGCGCCAACGAGTAGGGGCGGGGATGTGCCGATGAGCGGCACGGCCGACGGCGACAGCGCTCTCGACCGCCGGGAGTTCCTCAAACGCTTCGTCGTCGGCGGGATCGGCGTCGCCGTGCTGCCGTTTCCGGCCCTTGGCGCCGAGCTCTTCGCGTGGCCTTCCCAGCGCAACGACGCTGCCGGTGGCTTGCCGCTGGGACGCATCGACGGCTATCCGAAAGTCACCGGACAGAAGCTCTATTCTGCCGATTTCCGCGCCGCGGACATGCTGGGCTGGCCGGACCATACGGCGCACGCGATGCTCCTGCGCGCGCGGGACGTGACGCATGTCTTTGCCGGCGTTGATCTGTCCGGTCTGGAGACCTCGCTGCAGCCGAACCGGGCTGTTCTTGCCGCCGACCTCGCGGCGGCGAAACTGCGGGTTCCGTCCTTCTACGCCGGAGACCTCCTCTGTCCCGAGGGGCAGGTGCCGGCTTTTCTCGGGCAACCGCTAGCACTTCTGATCTGGATCGACTTCGCCGCCTTCGCCGTGGCCCGCCAAATCCTGCGCGCGACCGACCCGATGCGTCGCGGCGAGAGCGGCGCGCCGCCGCCGCGCCCTCCCTACGGCGGCATGCGTTTTGTGCGCATTGCCGGACCCACGTCCGACGCCGATGACGTCTATTCGCCGTTGCGCGACGGCTGGACGATACCGGCGCGGTTTCAGCCGCCCCCTCATCCGCGGCAAGGGCCGCAGCCGCCTCCTTTTGCCGCACAGTGGGCTTCGCCGAACCCGGTCGGTTCTCCGGCCGCGCGCGCCTCCTATTACGGGCAGGAGGTTCGGCGATTGCTGACCGGGCAGGACCCGGATTTGCTCGTTATCGAGCAGACTTTTCACACGCCTTCGAACGACCCTGTCTTTCTCGAACCGGAGAACGGGCTCGCCTGGCGCGACGGCAAGCGCCGAGCCCTTGAACTCGTGCTCGGCACGCAGTCGCCCGAGAATTCGGCCTCTTCGATCGCCACGCTGGTAGCCGAGGCCGGCGGCGATCTGAGCGTCGACAATGTCATTGCGCACTGCACCGCGATCGGCGGCGGCTTCGGCGGCCGCGATCATTCGATATTCCCGCTTTATGTGGCGGTAGCTGGGCTCTTCGCTGACAGCATGCCGGTTCGGCTCGCCAATGACCGTTTCGAGCAGTTCCAGTCCGGCCTCAAGCGCCATGCCTTCGAGATCACAAGCAAGCTCTGCATCGATCGGAGGACGAACAAAATCGCCGCGTACGCCGCCGATCTAGTCGCCGACGGCGGCGGTCTAGCTAACTATTCCGCCAGTGTCGGTCTCGTCGCCGCCGCCGCGGCCATCGGCATCTACGATGTTCCGAAGGTCGATGTGACCTCGGTGGCGCTCGCCTCGACCGGCGTGCCGGCCGGCTCGATGCGCGGCTACGGAGCATTGCAGTCGATGACGCCGCTCGAGGTGATGATCGATCGCGCTGCCGAGGCGCTCGGCTGCGATCCGATTGTGCTGCGGAAGACGAATGCACTGCGGTCGGGGCAGAAGAACCTGACCGGCAACATTATGACCGGAGCGATGCGCACAGAGGAGGTGCTCGACAAGCTCGCCGCCCATCCGATCTGGAAGGGTCGGTCGGCGGAGAAGATGCGGCGCCGCGCCATCGAGAGGGACAAGGCCTACGGGGTTGGGGTCGCCTGCGTTAACAGGGACTATGGCGGCGGCGCCGATGCCGCTCTGGCGATCGTGGAGATCACGCCGGAAGGGCGCATCCACGCCACGTCGAGCGCGGTAGAAATCGGCACCGGGCTGGCGACCGCGGTCGCGATGCGGACGGCGGACTATCTCGGCGCCGCTGCCGATCGGGTGCGGATGGCCGCCCTCTCGCAGTGGCGGCCGTTGGGCCTTGTAACCTCGGGCGATCCTCTCACGATCGGCCAGGCCGAACAGGATGCCGCGGCGAAAAACCCGCGCTGGGTCCCGCGGCTGAACGTCCAGACCTATGCCTCGATCGGGGCCCATGTGCACACCCACGTCGTGGCCGAGGCGGCGCGGATCGTCTACCGCTTCGGCATCTGGCCCGCCGCGCTGACGATATGGGGCGAGGCGGTGATGGGCGGGCAGGCCGCCGGCCAGTTCCTGCGCCCGGAAGACGGGCGCTTCGTCGACGGCGCCCTTACCGTCGCCGGAATGGAGCCGCTGCCGCTGGCGCGGCTTGCCGCGAAGGCGCACGCGATGGGACTGGTGACGGCGGCGATGGTGCACGGCTTCAACCGTTGGAGTTGGGCGGTCGCCGTCTTCGAGATCCTCGGCCAGCGCTGGGAAGCGCCGATCGACGCGCTGGCGGTACGCTACAGGCGGGACGCTGGTGCCGAACGCGGCGCCCTACCCGCAGCCGACGGGTTTCACCTCCTTGACCGCTACTCGATCCGGTTCCCGCCGACTCTGTTCCAGCGCTTCGGCACCAATTACGTCGCCGCCTGCGGCAGCCTCGCCGCGGTAGAGATCGAAAGATCGACCGGAAGGCTCAGGATCGTCGATGCCTATTCGGTCCTCGAATGTGGACGTGCGCTCGTGCCGGAGGCGGTGTCTGGCCAAGCCCAGGGTGGCTTTGCACAAGGTGTCGGCTTTGCCCTCAGCGAATACCTTCCGCTGTTCGGGGATGGACCGGGGAACGGCAATTGGAACCTCGATCGCTACCACGTCCCGCGCGCTTCCGACCTGCCGTTGTGGAACCTGGAGATCGAGGTGCTGCCGCCGCTCGGCCCGACCGACGTGCCCAAGGGCATCGCCGAGGTGGTGATGATCCCGATCGCGCCGGCGCTTTTGAACGCGATCTACGACGCGGTAGGCCGCCGCTTTACGAGCCTGCCGGTGACGACGGCGGCGATCAAGGAAGCCCTGGCATGAAAAGCATCCGCATCGGTCTCACCGTCAATGGCGCCCCGAGGGGACCCGACGAAGTGCCGGCCAGTTTGCCGATGATCGACTATCTCCACGAATATTGCGGGCTGACCGGCACCAAGTTCGGTTGCGGCATCGGCGCCTGCCGCGCCTGCGTCGTTATCGAGGATCGCCCGGACGGGACGAGCATAACGGTCCCGACGTGCCTGTTGCCGGCGTCCGCCTTTGCCGGCAAGAAGGTGCGGACCATCGAGGGGCACGCGGAAAAGGGCGGTTTGACGCCGCTGCAGCAGGCGTTCGTGCAGCATTTCTCATTTCAATGCGGCTATTGCACCCCGGGGTTCGTCAATGAGGCGCAGGTGCTGCTGGAGGCGCTGGCGCGAGAACCGGTGCCGAAAGCCGAGGTCGAGGCCCGCATCCGCGCCGCGATGAACGGTCATATCTGCCGCTGCACCGGCTATATCCGCTATTACGAAGCGATCCGCGCCGTGATCCTCGCTGATCCGAGGCTAACGCGCTGACGATGCACAGCGGACCAACACGACAAGATGGACGCGTGAATTTCCGCTTCGCGCCCCGCGCTGTGCCGCGCTCGCTTCCGGTGCCAGCCGCTGGCATTGCTCTACCTCGCCGGGCCGTTCAGCATTGGCTACGTGGATTTCTTCACGTTTCTGATCCCTCTAATCGTCCCTGCCGCACCGACGACGCGGTGTGCCAGTCCGGTTAGGAGGAGTGCGCCTCGAATAAAACGCAGGTAATCAAGACTGACTTTCGCTCGATCTCCTGGACTTCGTTGCCGCTCTCCGATTGGCCGGTTTCGGCGCGTCTCGCCCATTGCCTCGCGTCTCGGTGAGGGTCGACTAACTGAACAGACACCGGCCGTTCGGCCTTGGCGGCAGGAACCATACAAAATGCCCCTAAGCGGACCTCAAAGGCGTTTACCCGAATTAACCAGAGTTAACCGACTCCGTTCAACGCCGTCGGTTAATCTTTAGCGGGTCATGGCTTTTCACTCGTTCAGTTTCCCGCAGGTAGTGAGATGGATTTACAGATCGGGTGGCGCTGCTTGTTCTTCGCGACCTGACCCCCTGAAATGGCCTTAT
>DASXMC010000544.1:0-8094 GCA_036495885.1 Allostellaceae bacterium
CCCTTCGCGCAGCACGGCAACCAGCGCAGAGGTGACGAACACCGACTGATCGAACAGCGATTTGATGACCATGCCGGGCGGTGCCGCCTGCCGCGCGATGCCCAGCATGTGCTTGACGGCATTGACGACCGTCAAGGTCGACGCATTGCCGTTTTTGATGATGCTGAGCAGCACCGAAGGCTTGCCGTCGGTCCGCACGATGTTTTGCTGCACCAGATTGCCGTCACGAACGTGGCCGATGTCCCGCAGGAACACGGTGGCGCCGTTCGAATAGCTGACCGGGATGTCGTTGAGCGCCTCGATCGTCGGCGGCATAGAATTGGTGCGGACGGTGTAGTCGGTCTTGCCGATCTTTTCGTCGCCGCCGGGCAAGGTCAGGTTCTGCGCGTTGACCGCGTTCACGACCTGCAGCGGCGTCAAGCCTTTGCTCAGAAGCTTGGTCTGGTCGATGTCGACCATGATCTGCCGGTATTTGCCGCCGGCGGGGGTAGGCAAAGTGACGCCGTGGATCGGCGCCAGCATCTGGCGAAGGCGGTAAATGCCGTAGTCGTAGAGCTGCGCCTGGCTCAAATTATCTGAGCTGAGAGCGATCTGCAGGACCGGCACGGCCGACGCGCTGTATTGCACGACGATAGGCGGCTCGATCCCGGTCGGCAGCAATGCGCGGATCGCGTTCGTCCCGGCGACGATCTGCGAGATGGCGAGAGAGAGGTTCACATCGGGCTGGAAATAGATCTTTTGCACCGAGATGCCGTTGACGGTCTCAGCCTCGATGTCCCGGATTCCATTGACGTTGGAGCTGATCGAGTACTGGCTGTAGGTGGTGACGCGCTGCTCCATCTCGGTCGTGCTGAGGCCGGTGTACTGCCAGATCACCGTGACCACCGGGATATTGATCTCGGGAAAAATATCGGTCGGCATTTCGAGCGCCGCGGTCACGCCGAGAAACAAAATCAGCGCCGCGACGACATAAAAGGTATGCGGAAATTTCAGCGCAAAGCGAACAATACCCATGTCCAGTGCTTCCGCTTATTCAGAGGTGCAGCGCTCAAGGGCGGAGCGCGGGCTCCGTCCAGAGCATGATCTCGTCATAGAGCTGTTGCACTTAGCGATCCTCGATCGGTGACATGTGACGGTTCCTTTCTTGCCCGATACGCTTATGCTGCGCTGCACAATATTTGCGGTCGCGCCGCGGAAAAGACAACGCCTGTGCGGCAATTAGGCGTACGAAGCTAATTTCGTGCCGGGATGAACGGCGGGAGGATTTGCGAGAATGGCTTCCGCCGACGTGGCACCCACGACCTACTCTCCTGCCGCCGTCAGGCCGAGACGCAAGATCAGCGTCGTCACGACATAGAAGGTATGCGGAAATTTCAGCGCGAAGCGAACGATTCCCAAGCACCGCCCCCGGTCACTTTAAGGCCCACCCTTGAACTGGGCTCCTTCCCCAAAGTTCCATTCCGCGAACCCGCTTCAGAGAAGGCTGTTGCGGCGCGTACCTGAAAGAGTAAGGCTTAAAGCGACGAAGCCCGAGTTAAATAGGGTAAAAATCCGTAAAGCGCAGCGATCTCGCAAGTCAAGAGCAGACCGGCCGAAATTCTGCTGCACAGTTCGCGATCGTGTATTTACTTAAATTTACCAAAAGTCGTTGGCGCGGCTCACATGAGCAACACATATCCTTAATGAAAGGCCGGCTGGGTCGTCAGAATGCCCTTGCGCGGCTTGGTGCTCAAAGGAGTTTTCGATGCGCGAAGTAACTAATAACGAAGCCCGGCCGAGGAAAAGGTGGCGTCTTATGAGCGTTGGAGCGGCATTGCTCGGCGCGGCGGTTCTGTGCCAGCCAGATCTCGCCCACGCAGCGCGCGGCGGCGGAGGAGGCTTCCACGGCGGGGGAGGGGGTTTCCACGGCGGAGGAGGGGGTTTCCACGGCGGCGGATTTCACGGCGGTGGTTTCCATGGTGGAGGAGGGGGTTTCCACGGCGGCGGATTTCACGGCGGCGGTTTCCACCGATATGGCGGTTTCCACGGCGGGCACTATGGTTACGGCTATGGCCGCAGGGGATACGGCTATGGCAACGGGGATTACGGCTGGTGGGGGGTTGGTGCGGGATTGGGGTGGGCGGGGTGGGGCGCCGCTTATCCGGATTATGACTACTATGACTACAACCAGCCTTACGCCAGCCCAACCTGGTACTATTGCTCCAATCCGGCAGGCTATTACCCGTATGTAACCCAGTGTTATACCGGCTGGCAGACGGTTCCCGCCAGCTGATACCGCGCGCGAGAGGATCCTCACCCGGTTGTCTTGTGCGGCAGCCGGGTGAGACCGTTCGCGGCTAGCGTGGCGTGTAGCCGTTGAGTTGTTGCTCGATCGCCCGCTCTTGGCGGGTCGCACCCGACGGGTTCTGCTGCAACAGCTGACGCTGGTCGTTCATCAGGCCGGTGGCGTAATCCTGTCGCGTCTGCTCCTGCAGAGGATTGTTGGCTGGCGTGCCAAGCGACATGCTGGGATTGACGGCGTGCAGATGAAGAGCGGGCTCGGCGGCGCGCACCTGCGCGTCAGCCGGGGCGCTCGCAAAGCATGCCAGGATGCCGATCGCGGAGATCGGAAGAGACAAGATTTTCATTGCGGATCCTCTTGTAACAGCTTGTAAACATAGCGTTGAAAGGCTAGGCCGGAATTGGTTGAGGCGCTTGTCGGTTGGGCGCCGCGCGGCGCGAGGCGGCGGGGTGGCGCGACCGGACGGGGGTACGGTCATCTTGCGCGGGCAAGCGCTCGGTCAGCGAACGCAATGTCTCGCGGCCGCGAGCGATGCGCGACCGCACGGTACCGAGCGGGAGGTTGAATGCCGATGCGGCGTCTTCGTAGCGCATACCCTCGAGCCCGACCACCAGAAGGAGCGACCGTTGGTCCTCCGGCAGTTGTGCCAGGGCGCGTTCAACGTCGCGAAGCTCGAGCCGCATATTCTGATCGGGCAGCAGCGCCGACATTCGATACGATTTCTGCAAATTGATGCTGGCGCGATGGCGCGCATCGCGGCGCAGCCGGTTGACATGCTGGTTGTGAAGTATTGTGAAAAGCCAGGCCCGCAGATCGGTCCCTGGTTCCCACAAATGGATTTTTCTCAGAGCGGCCGTCAGACAATCCTGGACGAGATCCTCTGCCGCGATGAGATCGTGCGTCAGCGCCCGGGCGTAGCGCGTCAGGCGCGGCACCAAGGCTAAAATTTCGTTGCGAACAGGTTGGTCGACTAGACCCGGTTTTGACGGATCGCTTTGCTCGGAACCATTGCGGTTATTGCGTTTCGTATTGGCCTCCAGAGCATCCAATTCCATGAGCGGCGTCATCGGTAATTCTCCTGCAGTTCCACTGTTACAGCTGATTTCGCGGCGTGATGCCGAACGCCTGGTGTTAATCTAATTGAGAGTGCGCGCTAATCATCGATAACTGTGGTAAATTGCGGTAAATAATGGTCATATGTCGGAGCTGAATTTGCCGGCAATGGTTAGTATTGGGTTCCACGAGCTTGGCGCCATTGAGAACCGCGGGTGAGGGCCAATACAGCGCAGGACGACGCTGATTGAAAGATTACGTCGCCTTACCCTCGGGCGCAGGCGGAAAGCATCTTGCTGACCCGCAATAGTTTCGGATCACGAGGATTGAAGGTGATGGCAAAACCAAACTCACGACATAATTGCAAGATTGCCGCGTTTTCGGGGAGCACCTCGCCAACCAGGCGATCGATGCCGCGGTGCCGCGCCAGTCGGATCAGCCGGCCCATCAGCAGATGGCCAAGCCCGTGCCGTTTCCAGTCGGTGCGTACCGCGATCGCGAATTCGGCAGCGTGGTTGTCGGGGTTATCCGAAAACCGCGCCACGCCGAGCACCTCCTCGGCGTCCTCGGCGAACGCGAGCACCGCCACATCGCGGTCATGATCGATGTGCGACAGCCGGGCGGCAAGCTTGTCGCTCAATCCCCGCATCGCCGCAAAAAAGCGAAGCCGCAAATCCTCCGGACTCATATTCGTGGCGAAGTCCTGAAGCAGCCGCTCGTCCTCGGGACGGATCGAGCGCAGCCTGATGACGGTCCCATCGGGCAGCTTTTCCGCGGGTTCGGGCTGCTTTGCCGGTGACGACATCGCCATTCCCGCCGTTTCGGGGACGCCCCGATCGCTAGATCGAGCTAAAACTACACCGGGGCGATTGCCGATAATTCTGTGGCCTGCCCCCTACTCCTCCCGTGCTTGCCGGGGAGGGGAGGGTGGGGGTCGGCGGCTGCTTTGATCGCGTCGGGCGGTGACTGGCGCCGGTCACGATATCCCTGGACAGTACGCCGGTGAAGCGGTAGCCGCGGCCGAATTCGGTACGGATGACATCGCGGTCCGCGCCGAGCGCTTTGCGCAACGCGGAGACCTGAACCTTGAGGTTCTCTTCCGAGACCACAATGCCCGGCCAAACCCCGCTGAGGAGCTGGTCCTTCGTGACCAGTGAGCCGTCGGCCTCCAGCAGAACCAGAAGGAGATCGAAAGCGCGCGTGCCGAGCTCGACCGGAGCATCGCCGGCGAAGAGCTGCCGCTGGCGCAACAGCACGCGGAAACGGCCGAATTCGACAGCCGCGTCGGCGGTTGCCGGGCTCGACCGGTTCGCGCCCTGGGCCAGCGGATTTTCTCCCCGGATGGCAGCGGGCTGCGGATCGGCATTCGTCTTCATTGCCGCCCATCGGCTTGGGTTGTGGCGTCTTGCCATTTGGCGCGGCTTCGTGCGCAGGTTGCGTCGGTGCATGAGCGCCTTCCAAGAAAGGGGTTAAATGTCGTGATCAAAGCTAAGTCAGCGCCATAGACCGAGCTATTGCATGTGCGGATGCATGAATGCCTCTTGAGAATCATTCTTGTTAAACTTTGGTTTAGGATTGCGCCGGAAGAGCGCGACGCAGCGCATACAGACCGGGTTGGCGGGCGCCGCGCCGGCCCCGGTTAAATAGTGCAAACGGGATCCGGCCAGTTGGCTCGCCCCCGTCTATGCGCTGGCGATCAGCTCTGAGACTTTTCCCGGGTGAGGTTCAGCCTGTCGGCCATCCGGGCCAAATCAGGCAGAGAACCCGCCTGCATCTTCCGCATCACCTGGCCGCGATGGACTTTCACCGTGATCTCGCTGACGCCAATTTCGTAGGCGATCTGCTTGTTGAGGCGGCCGCCCGCCACCAAGGCCATCACCTCACGCTCGCGGGGGGTGAGGGTCTCGAAACGCGCCCGCAACCCGGCTATGGCCTTTTCGGCCTCCAGCCAGGCACGGTCGTGCGCGATACCCAGCTGGATCGCATCGAGTAAATCTTGATCGCGGAACGGCTTGGTCAGGAACTCGATTGCTCCGCCCTTCATTGCCGTGACCGACATCGGAACGTCGCCATACCCGGTGATGAAGATGATTGGAAGGCGGATGTTCGCGGCGGCGAGCTCTCGCTGAAAGTCAAGACCGCTTCTCCCGGGCAGTCGCACATCGAGCACAAGGCAGGTGGGCCCGCCCGGGCGGCCCGCCTTGAGGAATTCATCGATCGAAGCGAGCAGCTGCGCCTGCAGCCCGACGGATCGCAGAAGACTGCCGATCGACTCCCGGATTGCGGGATCATCATCGATAACGATAACGGTCAGTGTGGCCTCGGCCATTGTCAGCGCTCGCCGGGACGGTCGCGATGCTGCCGACAAACTCTGGCCACATCGAGCAGGGCGAAGCGTCGCAAGGCGGGGCCCAGAGGATAGCGATAGCGCGGCACCGTAGCGATCCCTAGAGGTTGCCTCGCGAGCAGCTGTAGCTTCCTTTAATATAACAACTCGCCCGGGCGACAAGTAATATAACAACTCACCCGGGCGACAAGCCACATTTGTGAGCTGAGCGCTCCGACTACACCGCCAAGGGGCGGCGCCTCCTTGGCTGGCATAGCGCTTAGGAGCCTCCATGTTAAGCTGGAGACCGCGTAAAGATCAAGCCGGAACCAAGATGAGGCTGCAAGCGCGCTCATGGCGGAGTGGCACCTCCGCGCTCCTCCCGGTCGCGACCGCTGCACTCGCGGCCGGCATCTTCATTGTCGACATCCTCACCCCTCCCGAATTCGTAATCGCGGTGCTTTACGTGGCCGTGGTGCTGATGGCCGCCCGCTTCTGCCAGCCGCGAGGCATCGTGCTCGTCGCTGCCGGGTGTCTCGGCCTTACGGTGGTGAGCTATCTCTTATCAGCCGAGACTGCCCTCAATGCGGTTATCAGCATCGCAGCAATCGCGCTGACAACCATTCTTGCGCTGCAGAGCCAATCAGCAGAGGCGACGCTGCGTGAGCAAGCCAGCCTCCTCGATCTGACGCATGATTCCATCATCGCCCGCCGCTTCGATGATGATGTGATCACCTATTGGAGCCGCGGCGCCCAGGAATTGTACGGCTGGGAGCGCACGGAAGCGGTGGGCAGGGTCGGTTCCGAACTCAGGAAGACCGCTATTCCTCTGCCGCTCGACCAGATCAAGGCCGAGCTGCTCCGCGTCGGCCGGTGGGAGGGCGAGCTTGTCAACAACAAACGGGACGGCACACCGGTGCTCGTGGCCAGCCGCTGGGCGCTGCAGCGGGACCGGCACGGGCGGCCGGTAGTGATGCTGGTGACCGGCAACGACATTACCGAGCGCAAGCGCGCCGCCGAAGCGCTGCGAGACAGCGAGGAGCAGTGGCGGGAAGTATTCGAGCACAACCCTGTGATGTATTTCATGGTCAGTCCAACCGGGACCGTGCTGTCGGTGAACGGCTTTGGCGCCGCTCAGCTCGGCTATACGGCCGCTGAGCTAATTGGACAATCGGTGCTCAATGTATTTTTAGAGGAGGACCGAGAGCTCGTCAAAGATCAATTGATGACCTGCGTAGAACAACTTGGCCATCCGCATAGCTGGGAGATCCGAAAAATTCGCAAGGACGGCACGGTCCTTTGGGTCCGTGAGAATGCCAAGGCCGTGCAGCGGTCGGGCAATGATGCGATTATTTTGATTGCTTGCGAAGACATCTCCGAGCGCAAACGCGACGAGCAACGCCGTGCCGCCCAGCATGCCGTCACCCGCGTCCTGGCCGAGTCCGACAGCCTCGCCGCCGCTCCGCATATTCTTCGCGCTATCGGCGAAAACCTGGAATGGGACTGGGGCGTTCTGTGGGGCTTCGATCGGGAGCGCGAACACCAGGGTGCCCCGCTCCGATGCGCTTGCCTGTGGCAGGCGCCGGATCTCGATCCCGCCGAATTCGCCACGGTCACCCGCGAGCGGACCTACGTGCCCGGCGAAGGGCGGATCGGGCAGGTTTGGCGGAGTGCCAAACCAATCTGGATGGTCGACGCGACGACCGAACCCCAATTCTTGCGCGCTCCGGCGGCAGCAAAAGCGGGGCTGCACGGAGCCGTCATTTTCCCGATCCTGCTCGATGCCGAAGCCCTTGGGGTGGTCGAGTTTTTCAGCCGGGCGGCTCGGGAACCCGATGCGGAGCAGCTTGCCACCTTGTCGGCGATCGGCAGCCAGATCGGCCAGTTTGTCAAGCGCACACGCGCCGAGGCGGCGTTGCGCGCCAGCGAGGAGCGCTGGCGCAGGCTCTTCGAGACATCCCCCGCAGGCATGGCCTTGACCCGGCTCGACGGCGTCTTTACCGCAGCGAACCCGGCGTTGCAGCGAATGATCGGCCGCGCCGAGGAAGAGATCGTCGGGCACAGCGTACTCGAGCTCAGCCCCGAGGAAGAACGGGCGGCAACCGCGGAGGCTGTCGCAAAATACGGGAGCGGCTTGCTAACCGACCGTCAGATCGAAAAGAAGTACCTGAAGAAAGACGGCACCCCGGTGTGGCTGAACATCACGACGACATTGGTGCCGCCAACCGAGACCGCCGCTCCCTTCCTGCAGTCGGTCTATAATGGACATCACCGAGCGCGTGCGGTTCGAGGTGGGGTTGCGCGCGAGCGAGGCGCGTTGGCGAGCCATATTCGAGACGTCCGCTGTCGGCATCGCAACATCCGATTTGGAGCGCCGATATGTGACGACGAATCAGAATTTTCAGCGGATGACCGGCTATACCGAAGACGAACT
>DASXMC010000545.1:0-1682 GCA_036495885.1 Allostellaceae bacterium
GCGAGCCGCTTCGGCACATACCCAAGAGCCAAAGCGCCGGTCGACGACAGCACGCGCCGCTCGTCGATTGCGACGCCGGCGAGGGCCGTGCTCTCCGAGCCGGTCGCAATGATCACGGCGCCGGCCTCGATCTCGCGCACCACACCATCGGCGACACTGACAACCACCCGCCCGGGGGCCTCGAGGCGTCCCGTCCCGTTTAGCCAATCGACCTTGTTTTTGCGAAACAGAAATTCGACGCCGCGCGTCAGCGTGCTCACGACCCGATCCTTGCGCGCCATCATCTGACCGAGGTCGAGCTTCACCTCACCGAGCTCGACCCCGTGCTCGGCCAAAGAATGGCGGGCGTCGGCGAACTTCTCCGAGGAGTAGAGCAAGGCTTTGGACGGGATGCAGCCGATATTGAGGCAGGTTCCGCCGAGCGCCTCGCGCATGTCGACACAGGCGGTCCTGAGCCCAAGCTGGGCTGCGCGGATCGCGCAGACGTACCCTCCGGGCCCACCGCCGATAACGGCGACATCATAGCGGTCGGGCATTGGTCAGACGATCCAGCAGGGGCAGATGATCCAGCAGGAGTGCGGCATCGGGTCTAAAGAGCACGCCGCCGACGGCAAGTCGAGCGCCGGATTGACCCGGCGCGTGCGACGAGGCCTAGCGATTGATCAGCCACCACAGCAGCGACAACACGACGCTGATCAGGATGCAGCTCGTGATCGGGAAATAGAATGCGCCGTGCGTGCCGCGGATATGGATGTCGCCAGGCAAGCGGCCGAGGCCGAACCGAACGACCCACGGCCACAACAGGCCGACGGCCGTGACAGCCAGACCGATGATGACGAGAACGCGTCTCACGCCTCTGATATGGATGGCGAATGCGCGCCGCAAAGGATATTGTTTATCGCTCGTCGAGCCGCGATCTCTGGCTCATTAAAGGGCAGCTCGATTTAAGACTATCGTCTTTGCCAAAAACGTTGTCGGAGCCGGAGTTGGGTTGGATCGTAATTCATTGGTTCGAGCTCAGTACGCTGATGCTGCTTTGTCTCAACTTGTGGTTCATATCGGCGGTGCTGAGCACATTACGAGAAACAAATCGGTGGCTGTCTTTCCTCTCCACTTACCAGTGGGGGCAGGCCCAAAACTCCGCCCCGTCGAAACGCTGACCCGAACCGTCGAACATCTGGCGAGCGCCTGAGGAACGCCCGGTCGCGGGTCGGGCGAGCGGACAGCTCGAAACTACATCGTCCCAAAAGTGTTTACGAGCGCGACAGCTTGGCTCTTCCAATCATTCTGATCGGCTCCCGGTCATGCCAAACACCCCGGATCGCAATCCGGAACCGTCGCGCGAAGACCCGCTTGGACGTAAGATACCGCCGAAACCGGGCAGCCGAACCGCAGCCGCGGGAACAGAATTTGCCAAAGCCTTGGCCGGCGATCTCGTCGAGCTGGCGAACCAGCTGCGGCATCGGCTGACCCGGCAAAGCCGGCGGCTGACGCAGATCGCGCGGGTGCGTACGACCCGGCGGTCAGTTGCGGCCGCTCAGGCGCGCCCGGCCGCGCACAGGTTGCGCAGACTGCTCCTCGGTCTCGCCGTCGCGGGCATCGCCGGTATGCTCGCCCTTTCTGGCGCTCTGCTATGGGCGCTGCTCGGTCTGCCAATCGACCATCGGCCGAACGGATCGAGC
>DASXMC010000546.1:0-2152 GCA_036495885.1 Allostellaceae bacterium
CCGCTGTGGCGGCGAAGCGTGAGCGACTGGCTGTCCGCGGGCCATTGCGGGGTTTTGTTGGCACGGTGTCCGCGGCCATCGATCTGATCGGTCAATATCAGGCCGCCGGCGTGCAGCTGCTGATCAACAGCGACTACAGGAGCGACATCGAGACTCACGAACTCTTCGCGTCGGATGTCATGCCGCACTTCGCGTGACTTTAAGGTCAACCCCCCGGGCGCAACCCGCCGGAGAGCCGCTAGAGAGACCATCCCGTCGAATTCTCTAGGCAAGGCCGGAGCCGATGCTCCACCCGGCCTTCTCCCCCCTCGATGCTTACAGGGCGGCGGTGACTGCCTTGATCTCGGTGTAGTTGTGGAACACTTCTTCGCCCATCTCGCGGCCCCAGCCCGACTGCTTGTAGCCGCCGAACGGCAATGAGGCATCGAGCACGTTGTGGCAGTTGATCCACACGGTCCCGAAGCGGAGGCGCTGGGCGAGCTTGTGCGCGGTACCGCCGTCGCGCGTCCACACACACGCCGCGAGGCCGTCGAGCGTGTCGTTAGCCTGCTTGGCAATATCGTCGAGATCGTCGTCGTCGAACGGCTGGGCACAGACCACCGGGCCGAAGATCTCTTCGGTGATGATCTTCATCTCGGGCCGGCGTAACCGTCAGCGCAAATGTCATTTTCGCGAAGCACAACATATGCTTCCCCTCTTCTTGTCGATTCTTCCGAGCGAGCGCAGTGGCGATGCGGCAAGGGACGGCAGGCGCTTGCCGCAGGCCATTTGTTGCGCCAGACTCGCTATATCCAAGAACATACAGCGTGATCGCGCTAAGCGAAGTGCGACACTCCTACTGCGGCTACAAGCAGAGCGGCATCGGTCGCGAGTTCTCGCTCGAGGGGATGCTCGACAGCTTTACCCAGCGCAAAAACGTAACGGTCAACCTCAACACGCCACGACGTCAGTAGGAGGGCTTCCTATGCCTCAACATCCGGCATTAGCAGAGGGACGCGCTGCTGTCATCACCGGGGGCGCCAGCGGAATCGGCCTCGCGGCGGCAAAGCGCTTCGCGGCGTTGGGCATGAAGATCTGCCTCGCCGATCTGAACCAGGAGGCGCTCGACCGGGCGACAGAACAGCTGCCGGGCGCCACTGTCGTCACGGTGCCGACCGATGTCAGCAAGATCGAGGAAGTCCAACGGTTGAAGGAACGGGTCTATGCCGATTTCGGCGAGGTCGCCGTGCTGATCAACAACGCCGGTACTTCGCCGGGCGGCGGCCCGTGGGACCATTACGAGCGCTGGCAGCGTGTGCTCGGGGTCAATCTGTGGGGCGTCATCAACGGCGTGCACACCTTCGCCCAGGCGATGATCGACCAGAAGACGCCGTGCGCGATCGTCAGCACCGGGTCGAAACAAGGCATCACCTGCCCGCCGGGCGACACCGCCTACAACATTACCAAGGCCGGGGTGAAGGTCCTGAGCGAAGGCTTGGCGCATTCGTTGCGCAGCATCGAGGGTTGCCAGGTCACCGCGCATCTGTTGGTGCCGGGCTCGACCTTTACCGGCATGACCGCCCGCGGCCGCACCGAGAAGCCGGCCGGCTCCTGGACGCCGGAGCAGGTTGTCGACTTTATGGTGGCGGCAATGGCGGCGGGCGATTTCTACATCATCTGCCCCGATAACGATGTGACCCGCGATATCGATAACCGGCGCATCCTCTGGGCAGCCGAGGACATCATCCGCAACCGCCCGGCGCTGTCGCGTTGGCACCCGGACTATAAAGACGAATTTGCCGAGTTCCTGACTCTCGACGCGCCGTTTCGGCGCTGAAGCGCTCGCCGGCAGCCGGCTCAAAAAGGAAGAAGTGATGGAATACACAAAGCTTGGCGGAACCGGGCTCGAAGTGTCGCGGATCTGCCTCGGCTGCATGAGCTATGGCGGCGGCAATCTGGGCAATCATGCCTGGAGCCTCCCCGAGGAGGAGAGCCGGCCATTCATCAAAAAGGCACTCGAAGCAGGCATAAACTTTTTCGACACCGCGAACCGCTATTCGCTGGGCAACAGCGAGGAAATCCTCGGCCGCGCGATCAAGGATTTCGCGCGCCGCGACGAGGTCGTCATAGCCACCAAGGTCTACGGTCGAATGCGTCCCGGCCCCAATGGCGC
>DASXMC010000547.1:0-6589 GCA_036495885.1 Allostellaceae bacterium
ATGGAGGCTACCGCATCATCAAGCAGCGGCTGAAGCTGTTCCACAGCACTGAGCGCTTTATCGGGATGGATTTCGTAGATCCGCCCATCGACTTCGCCGCACTCGCCCGCAGCCTTGGCATGCGGGCCCATCGTATCGACAAAGGGGATGAGTTCGGCGCGGCTTATCGCGACGCATTAGCGGCGCGCGAGCCTGTGCTCCTCGAAGTGATCGTCGACGGCAGCGTGTAGCCGACTGAAAGTAATGTCACGCAATGGCGCGGCGCCTGGCCAATGCATTCCTTCTTTGCTAGGGCGAGGCTTTGTATGTCTGGTATCGACGCTACTCGCCCATTGCCGTGCTTCAGCGCGAAGGTCGGCTAACCTAACCGACAGCCGCCGTTGAGCCGCGGCCGCCGGAAACCCGCGTCGTGTTCCCATTCCTGCCCTGTGCCCCGTCGTCGAGGATCGTCGATAGCGGTCATCAGCGACATCAAGCTCGACGCTCAGTGGTTCAGATTTTGCCAAGCGAGGCCTGCCCGTGGCGCTCAAAGAGGAGCGCGCCTTGTCGTTTTTCCGCTCTTCAGGTTGTGGCCCGTCTGCTGCTTACTCGCCGATCGGCGAGCCGGAGCCGCGAATTGGTGATAAAGATGCACCGTGCATGAATGCGGAGGATCGCAATGGCTGTTGTCAGGCTCGAGATCAAGACCCGCCAGCCGCTCGCCGACGGCCGAGAATTCGGCGCTGTCGGGTCCTATCAGCAGCTCGACGGCACCGCACACTTCGCCGTTGACCCGGCGCACCGGTTGAACCGCACTGTCACCGATATCGATCTGGCCGAGCGCGGGCGCGACAGCTTGGTGCATTTCACGGCTGATTTCCGCATCCTTGCGCCGGTCGACCAGGCGCGCGGCGACCACCGCCTGCTGTTTGACGTACCGAACCGCGGCAACCGGCTGGCACTGGCGACGTTCAACGGCGTGCCGCGGCCGATCAATCCTGCCGGGCCCACCGACGCCGGCAATGGCTTTCTGATGCGTCATGGCTATACCGTGGTCTGGTGCGGCTGGCAGCACGACGTGCCGGAAGCCGACGGGCTGATGCGCGTCAAGGCTCCCGAGGCGCAGATCGACGGCCGCCCGGTCTCGGGACAGCTGCTGGTCGGTTTTCAGCCGAGCAAGCCGAGCCGGGTCCAGCTGCTCTCCGACCGCGGGCACCGCCCTTATCCAAGCGCCGATCTGGACAACGCGAACGCGGTGCTGCTGGTGCGCGACGGCGAGGAGGCACCGCCACGAACGATCCCCCGCGAAAGTTGGTCATTCGCCCGAGTGGAGGCCGAGCGCATCATTCCCGATCCGAACCACATTTATCTCACTACCGGCTTCGAGCCCGGCAAGATCTATGAGGTGATCTACACGACAAGTGGCGCAGCGGTGATTGGCCTGGGCCTGTTGGCGGCGCGCGATATCGTATCGTTGCTGCGGTACGGCAACGGGGCTGACAACCCGTGCGCCGGCGACATCCAGCACGCCTACGCCTTCGGCGCGTCGCAAAGCGGGCGTTTTCTCCGCCAGCTCCTCTATCTCGGCCTCAACGAAGACGAGGCGGAACGGATGATATTCGACGGCGTGCTGGTTCACATCGCCGGCGGCAAGCGCGGCGGCGACTTCAACATGAGGTTCGGGCAGCCCTCGGCGTCGTTGCCTAGCGACCCGTTCCCATTCAATGAGATGGCCGCTACCGATCCGGTCACCGGTCGCAGCGACGGCCTCCTCGAACGCCTCGCCGCGCGCCATCGGGTGCCGAAAATCTTCTTCACCAACACCTCGTGCGAATATTGGCGGGGCGACGCCTCGCTGATCCACACGGACGCGACTGGCACACGCGACATCGAGCCGACTGCTTCCTCGCGCTTCTACCACTTCGCCGGCACGCAGCACTCCGCCGGGACTTTGCCGCTGACCGACACCAACCCGCAAAACGGCGAACGCGGCCAACAGGCACTGAATTCGGTCGATTACAACCCGCTGCTGCGCGCTCTGCTGGTGCGGATGGATTGCTGGGTCAGCCAAGGCGAGGCGCCGCCTGCGAGCCGCTATCCACGCCTTGCCGACGGCAGCGCCGTCGCACCGGAGACGGTGAAGGCCGTCGTCACCACGATCCCGGGAGTGGGATTTCCAGCGCATCCGCCGCGGGTCACGCGGCTCGATTTCGGCCGGGAGGCAGCGAACGGGATTGCCACAACGCTGCCACCAAAGGAGGGCGAGGCTTACTCCCATTTCGTCCCGTCGGTCGATCCGCACGGCAACGAGCTCAGCGGTATCCGGCTGCCCGATGTGACGGTACCGCTGGCGACCTATACCGGCTGGAACTTGCGCCATCCCCAGATCGGCGCACCCGAGCGATTGATGAGCCTGATCGGGTCAACGATCCCGTTCCCGGCCACCGAGGGCGAGCGCGCAGCGAAAGGCGACCCGCGCCGGTCGATCGCGGCACGCTATTTCGGCAAAGCCACCTACCTCGACGAGGTACGTCACGCGGCTCAACGCCTAATCGACGCTGGCTACCTGTTACCGGAGGATCTGGAGCGCATTCTCGCGCAGTCGGCCCGCCGCTGGGATCTGCTCGCCTCTGCGCCGGAAGCCGCCGCCGCGCAATAGCAAGCAAGGAGGCCGATCGTTCCACCTCAATCCGGCAACCTCCGCGTAGGCCCTCAGCTCCCGTTCCACATCGTAACCGCTGGTGCCGAAGATGATGCCGGTGGCGCCGCTGGCCTCGAGCTGGGCGAGACGTTCGCGCAGCTCCTCGCGCGTGCCGGTGAAGGTCATCTGTTTGGCGGCTGATACGTCGACGAGCGCGTCATGCCCGAAACGTCGAGGTTGTGACCGCGGTGAAGAGAGAGGTGGCGGACGTTTTCGTCCGCACGTTCGACGCTGGCCAACCACGCTTCGCCGTTCGGCAGCACTTTCACGCTTTCTGGATCGGTCGTGTATCTGGAGTGATAGCCGACCGCGATCAGCGGTTTGAGGGCGGTCGAGGCGCGCGGCGAGGTGACCTCCTCGCCATCAGCGAGGACCGTGCCGGTGGTCGACACGAGGCAGGTCTCGAACCCTTCGGCTGGGCCGCCGAGGCAAATCAGGCCGTCGGTGATCTCTTTGGCGAGCGCACGGGCCTTGGGGCCTTGGGCTGCCATGTAGACTGGCACGGTGATCGGACGATCGGGCAACCAGCCGTCGGACGCGAGGATCTGGGCGAGACCGCCGTCGATGTCGGCAATGTCGCCGCGCAGCAATGCCTTAACCTGCGCAATATGCGTGCGCATGCTCGCGAGGCTCAAGGGCTTCTTGCCCATCCCCGCGCGGCCCGTAAAGCCGGTACCGAACCCGACCATCAGCCGTCCCGGCGCGATCTGCTCGAGCGTGCCGATGGCCGAGACCTGTGCCATCGGATGGCGATAGCTCGGGATCAGCACGGAGGGGCCAAATTTGATGCGCTTCGTCTTTTCGGCAATCCGGGCGAGAGTGACCCATATGTCGTGGCCAAAGGCGGGAACCTCGGGACACCAGACCGCGCGAAAGCCGAGTTCTTCTGCCAGTATTGCGTACTCGACGGTTCGCGGGCCGGGCGGCAGGCGGAAGTCATAGGTCAGCACGGGGCTTTCCTCACAGCGCAGTCATACCGCCGTCCACGAACAGCAGGGCGCCGGTGACGTAAGAGGCATCGTCGGAGGCCAAAAACAGGATCGCGGCGGCGACCTCCTCGGCCCTGCCCGGGCGCTTCAGCATGGTGCCTTGTGCGGCCTTGGCATTGTACTGCTCGACGGTCTCGCCCGCCGCTGCGATGCGGCGCTGATGGAACGGCGTGAAGATCGGGCCAGGGCCGACCGCGTTCACGCGAATGCCGTCCGGCGAATGGTCGGCGGCGAGCGCCCGCGTCAAGCCTGCGACCGCGGCTTTGGTGGTGTCGTACTGGAGGTTGCCGCCGCCTGCTACGACGGAACGTACGGAGGCGACGTTAACGATGGCGCCGCCCTTGTTGCGGCACATCAGCGGAACCGCCGCCTTGGCACAGAAGACGTAGCTCATCAGGTTGACGTTGAGGATCTCGTTCCAGCTCGCCGCGCTCGCCTCGTCGACCTTCTCGTATTTGCGAATGCCGGCATTGTTGATGAGGATGTCGAGACGCCCGAACCTCTGCGCGGCACCGTTGACGAAGCCCAGGCATGCGGCCTCGGTACCAACGTCAGCCTGTGTGAAGGCGACCTTGGCGCCGGCGGTCTCGAGCTCGGCCGCCACGCGCTGGCCGCGCTCGCCGTCCCGATCGCAGAATGCCACGCTCGCGCCCTCGGCAACGAAACGCCTGACCGTCCCCTCGCCGATCCCCGATGCTCCGCCCGTCACCACTGCGATCTTGCCGTCGAGCCTTCCCATATTCGCCACCTTTCATTGCATTGCGAAACGCGCATCCACGGTACGTCGTATCCATCCGGCGGAGACCGCCTTGTTGGCCTTGCCTGAGTGCCCGACCTAACAGGCTGCGGAAGAACTCCGAAATCTCAAGTGTCTCCGGCTAGGCTGATCTATAGCGGGATGTTTTTGGGTGGAAATCGCGCAATCCAATAGGCAGAGCCGATCGGTAGTCTGCAGCGCGTCGGGAAGGGTAGTATCGCGCTTCTTCCTCATTGCCGCCCATCCCGGCGAAGGCAGTTTATCCAGCCCTTCGCTGCCGCTCAGGCTTGGCGGCCGAACTGGTCTTCCTGCCCCTTTTGTAGCGGACCTCCACCGCCGCGGGGTTCACGAACGCGCTGGCAAGCTGCGCGATAAAGCGGACCCTACTCTCGAAACGCCGGCATCTCGCGAATGTCAGTTGAGTTCCTCTGACCGCGCTGCCACGGTGCGCGGCTGGCGCCGTTTCGGCGCACCGGGAGTAAATCTCAATAGAGAGAGGAGACGGGTATGGCCATGCAACTCGGACACGTCCACATCAAGACGAGAGATGATCCGCAAAAGGTCGCAAAGTTCTACATCGACAATTTCGGCGCGACCGTGAAGCGCGAAAATCCCGGCCGCGGCTGCCAGCTCGACCTGGGCGGCGTGCAGCTCAATGTGACGACCATCAACCCTGACCAGAACCATGAGCAGCATGTCGGCATCGAGCACATCGCGATCGAGACCGATGATTACGCCGGGGCCCTCGCGAACTTTAAGAAGAACGGCGCGCAGATCCTCGAAGAGCGCATCAACAACGGTCGGCATGTGTGCTGGGTTGCCGCGCCCGACGGCGCGCAGATGGAGCTGATTGAGAAGCTCTGAGGACGGCGCGAATTTTTGTCCACAATCTTTCCAATGCGCGTGCATGCGATCTGCCTGGTGCCAACAAGTGCCATTGGGACGAGCGCCCCGGCGAATTAGCCCGCCAGCTTCTCTCTCCCGCGGGCCTTGATCATTGCGGCGCCCTTCTCGGCGATCATGATCGTCGGTGCATTGGTATTCGTTGAGCTGACCGCCGGCATCACCGAGGCGTCGATGATCCGCAGCGCTTCCAGCCCGTGGACCCGAAGCTGGTCATCGACGACTGACATCCCGTGATGTCCCATCATGCACGAGCAGCTCGCATGATAAACGGTCGAACCGTTCGAGCGCGCATAATCGAGCAACTCGTCGTCTCTGCACGCTCGCTCCCGGTAGGTTTTCTTCGATGATGTGCTTTGCGAGCGCTGGTGCAGCGAACAGGCGTCGCAGGAACTTAGTCCGCCGACGATCGCGCGCTGATCGGTCTCCTCGGCGAGGTAGCGGGGGTTGACCACGGGCTGGTCGTGGCAACCTGCCCCGCGATGCTGCAGGTGTTCTTACCTAGGTCGATCCCCAACACAGAAATTGACATCGATCCCCCTCCGCGTCGTGTTTCAAAGCCAAGCTATCTCGGCTTCCTGAGGAAGGGGCGGGCCATCCCATAGTGGCAGAAGACCGCGAGCGGCAAACAGCCCTACGCAATCGCGCTTGCTGAGCGCGGCATCATGGCGCTGGCGGGGTTGTGGGAAAACTGGCGCTCAGCGGCGGGCGAATGGGTTCGGAGCTTCGCGCTCGTCACCTGTCCACCGAACGCGCTTTGCGCTGAGCTGCACAATCGGATGCCGGTGGTGCTCGCACCGGCCAGGAACCAGCCGAACCGCGCCAGCAAAAGGCGTTGCTCGCGTCTTACCCGGCCGAGGGGATGACGTGTTGGCCGGTGAGCCCGCGCGTCAACGGCTTGAAAAACAACGATCCCAGTCCCGTCGAGCCAGTTGCTGCGTGAGCTAAAGTGCAGCACGGCCCCGACCCGGTTATGGACCTTCCCTTGGGTCGCGCGCCGCTGCATCAATTGTGTGATGGCGGTCAGCGTCCGCTGCATATGGAGGCGGTGCTATTGATGAAAGTCGGCTCTCCCACCCTGCCCCGTCGTTAGTTGCGATCGGCCACGATGGCAAGTGGTGCCCCTAACCGGCCATTGCTCGGGGTAACGAGCATCGAGCAACGGTGAAGCCGGACGAAAGCGGAGACTCGCATTTCGCCGGGGATTTGGGTCAGCTGTTGTGACCCGTCCTGAACATTGCTTCGATCCCGAAGCCGCAC
>DASXMC010000548.1:0-5492 GCA_036495885.1 Allostellaceae bacterium
CGAAAATCGAAGGCGCCAGTTTGCGGCCATTGCGTGTCATCAATTGGTAAAGAGGCTCGATCGATGTCGATCACTGCCGAGCGCAAGCAGGCACTCATTTCCGAATACTCGACCAAACCGGTCGATACCGGTTCGCCTGAAGTTCAGGTTGCGATCCTGAGCGAGCGCATCCGCAACCTGACCGATCATCTGGGAACTCATAAAAAGGACTTCCATTCGCGGCGCGGCTTGCTGGTAATGGTCGGCCAGCGCCGGCGGCTGTTGGATTATCTGAAGCGCTCGGATCAAAACCGCTACACATCCCTGATCGGGCGCCTTGGGTTGCGACGTTGACGGCCGGCGCTAGCGATTGGCGACCCCGGTCGTTTCTCCTTCCGTCCCGGACCGGGACCAGCTGGGCAATCGGCGGCGGACGCCGGCCCGGTGCGGGTGCAATCTCGCCTATGGCGAACGGCGGCGCGGGGTTTTTTCGCGCCGCATTTTCCTATGAGGATGCTCAAGTATGTTCAGAGTTTATCGCAGAGAGCTGATGTGGGGCGGGCGCCGCCTGACCCTCGAAACGGGTAAGGTCGCGCGCCAGGCGGATGGGGCGGTGGTCGCCACCTATGGCGAGACCACCGTATTGTGCACCGCCGTGGCGATGAAAAGCGTCAAGCCAGGGCAGGATTTTTTCCCGCTGACCGTGAATTACCAGGAGAAAACGTTTGCCGCGGGCAAGATTCCCGGTGGCTTTTTCAAGCGCGAAGGCCGTCCTTCGGAAAAGGAGACCCTGGTTTCCCGGCTGATCGATCGACCACTGCGGCCGCTGTTCGCGCCCGGGTTCCGCAATGAAACACAAATCGTCTGTACCGTGCTCAGTCACGATCTCGAAAATGATCCCGATATCGTCTCGATGATCGGGGCCTCGGCGGCGCTGACGATCTCGGGCATACCGTTTCTGGGGCCGATCGGCGGCGCGCGCGTGGCTTATATCGACGGCGATTACGTACTCAACCCGACCCTCGCGCAAATCCCGCTGTCGCACCTCGATCTTGTCGTTGCAGGCACCGCCGAGGGCGTGCTGATGGTCGAATCCGAAGCGCGCGAGCTTCCCGAAGACATCATGTTGGGGGCGGTCACGTTCGGTCATCGCGAATTTCAGCCGGTGATCCAGGCGATCATCGAATTGGCCGAAACTTGTGCGCGCGACCCTTGGGATCTGCCGCCACCCTCGCCCGAGTACAGTGCTATCGAAGCGCGGCTGCGTGAGGCGGTGGGTCCTCTGATCGAGGCCGCCTATCGCGAGCAGGGCAAGCAAGACCGCAGCAACCGGCTGGACGCGGCCAAATTGCAGATAGCCGAGCTGTTCGGCGAAGAAGAACAGCGCACCCTCGCATCCAAGATTTTCAAGGACCTCGAAAAGGAAATCGTGCGCGGCGCGATTTTGCACGGCGGCAACCGGATCGATGGCCGCGAAAAGCACTCGATCCGGCCGATCGCCGCCGAAGTCGGCATTCTGCCGCGCGCCCACGGCTCGGCTTTGTTCACGCGCGGCGAAACCCAATCCTTGGCGGTGGCAACATTGGGGACCGGGCAGGACGAGCAAGTTATCGACGCGCTCGAAGGCGAATACCGCGAGAATTTTATGCTGCACTACAATTTCCCGCCTTATTCAACCGGCGAGGCCGGGCGAATGGGCTCGCCTGGTCGACGTGAGATCGGTCACGGCAAACTCGCCTGGCGCGCGATCCACCCGCTGTTGCCGTCAAAGGACAGTTTTCCCTACACGATCCGCGTCGTCTCCGAGATCACCGAATCAAACGGCTCTTCGTCTATGGCCTCGGTGTGCGGCGCCTCGCTGGCGCTGATGGATGCGGGCGTCCCGCTGCCCCGCCCGGTCGCCGGGATCGCGATGGGACTGATCAAGGAAGACCTGGAATTTGTCGTCCTTTCCGACATCCTCGGCGACGAGGATCACCTGGGCGACATGGATTTCAAGGTGGCCGGCACCGAAAAAGGGGTCACCGCGCTGCAGATGGACATAAAAATCACCTCGATCACCGAGGAGATTATGCGCATCGCGTTGAACCAGGCGCGCGACGGCCGCGTCCACATCCTGAGCGAGATGGCGAAAGCGCTGACCGGCGCGCGCGACGAGGTCAGCGGCAACGCGCCGCGCATAACCACTCTGACCATCCCAAAGGACAAGATCCGCGAAGTCATCGGCTCGGGAGGCAAGGTCATCCGCGAGATAACCGAAACCACTGGGGCCAAAATCGACATTGACGATGACGGCACGGTCAAGGTCGCGGCCACTGATGGCAATGCCGCCCAGGCTGCAATCGATTGGATCCGCGGCATCGTTGCGGAGCCCGAACTCGGTGCAATCTATAACGGAAAGGTGGTCAAGACCGTCGATTTTGGCGCTTTCGTTAATTTTCTCGGCTCACGCGACGGGCTTGTTCATATCAGCGAGCTGGCACCGCAGCGCGTCGGCAAGGTTGCCGACGTCGTCAAGCTCGGCGACAGTGTCAAGGTCAAGGTGCTGGGCTTTGACGACCGCGGGAAGGTCAAGCTGAGCATGCGCCAGGTCGACCAAGAGACCGGCGAGGATCTCGGCAACAAACGCACCGAGCCGGTCCGGGCTCCGGAAGCGGCCAAGGTCGCGACCTAGGCAATCGATCGAGAGCCGACCGAGCCGGGTGCCGCCGCCCACCAGCGCTTTGGCCGGGCGCAGTTTACCGAATGCACGATCTGGGCAAATCCGCGATTGGCGCGGCGGGGCTTGATCTCCCGCGGGTGATCGGGCATCGCGGCGCCGCTTCCCTAGCACCGGAAAACACCTTGGCCGGGTTGCGGCGGGCCCGCGCGCTCGGTTGCCGTTGGGTCGAGTTCGACGTCCGCATGACCGCAGACAACAGGCTTGTCCTGCTCCATGACGATCGGCTTGACCGCACCACCAATGGCCGTGGCAGAGCGCGCTCGCTGCCGCTCGAGGCCATTCGCCGGTGTGATGCCGGCTCTTGGTTTGCCTCGTCTTTTGCCGGGGAGCAGGTTCCGACCCTGGAGGAGGCGATGGCGGCGCTGTCGGAGCTGGGCCTGGGCGCTAACCTTGAGCTGAAGGCCGAGCGTGGCAAAGCAACCGAAATCGGGCTGGCGGTTGCTGAGCTGACCGCCCGCTTGTGGCCGCCGCATTTGCCCGCGCCGCTGATTTCGAGCTTTATTCCTGAGGCGATCCGCGCCGCCCGCGAACGGGTCCCCAATGTTGCCTACGGTCTGCTGTTAAGATCGGCCGCCGGCCAGCGCTGGCGCCAAGCCGAAGCTTTGGGATGTACGACGGTGAATATCGATCATCGGCGATTGCGGCCGGCAATTGTCAGTGAAATCCGCAGCGCCGGATTTGCGGTACTGGCCTACACCGTCAACGACGTGATGCGGGCGCGTGAATTGTTCGAGTGGGGGGTCGCTTCGGTCATCTCGGATGTACCTCACTTGATACTCGCCGCGATTTCGGCGGAGCAAATGCTGCTCGACGCGGCGCCGGCTCTTGTTCGGCCGGGGCTCCCGTCATGAGAGCTTTGAACTCGCTGATAATTTCGGGCCGCGAAGTGCTGCCGCTGGTCGAAGGCGGCAAGGGCATTTCGGTGTCGAACGGCGAGAGCTCGGGGGCGTGGGCGGCGACCGGCGGTGTGGGCACCTTCTCCGGGGTCAATGCCGACAGCTATGCCGAAGACGGCAAGCTGATATCGCAGCTCTATCGCGGTCGTACCCGGCGTGAGCGGCACGAGGAACTCGTAGCCTATGCCATCGCCGGGGGTATCCAGCAGGCGCGCGTCGCTCACGAACGCGGCAATGGTCAAGGCCGCATCCACATGAACGTGCTGTGGGAGATGGCGGCGGCCGAACGGGTGCTGCACGGTGTTCTCGAAGGCGCCAAGGGCCTCATTCACGGCGTCACCTGCGGCGCCGGAATGCCTTACAAAATCGCCGAGATCTGCGCCCGCTATGGCGTTTATTACTACCCGATCGTATCGTCCGGACGGGCGTTTCGGGCGCTATGGAAGCGCGCCTATTATCGGTTTTGCGATTGGCTGGGTGGCGTTGTCTACGAAGACCCTTGGCTCGCCGGCGGCCATAACGGGCTCTCGAACAGTGAGGATCCGCTCCATCCCGAGCCGCCGTACCCGCGCGTGCGCGAACTGCGCACGATGATGACGGATTTCGGTTTGTCGGCGACGCCGATCTTTATGGCTGGCGGGCTTTGGTATCTGCGCGAGTGGACCGAGTGGATCGAGAACCCCGAATTGGGTCCGATCGCTTTTCAGTTCGGCACCCGGCCCTTGGTCACCCAGGAAAGCCCGATCTCCGAAGTGTGGAAGCGCAAGCTCCTCACTCTCGCTACGGGCGACATTTTTCTCAATCGCTTCAGCCCGACTGGATTTTACTCCTCCGCGGTGCGCAATGACTTTCTCAACGAATTGCAGGGCCGCTCGATGCGCCAGGTCGCTTATTCGGTGGAGCCGGTTGGCGAGCATGTCGCTCCGTTCCGCGTCGGCGCGCGCAACCGCGTCGTCTTCCTGACGCCGCACGACCGGGAATCGGCCGAGAAGTGGGTGGCTGAAGGCTACGTCGAAGCGCTGCGCACGCCCGACTCGACCCTGATCTTTGTGACTGCGAAAACCGCGTTGGAGATTCGCACCGACCAGATCAATTGCATGGGGTGTCTCAGCGCCTGCCAGTTCTCGAACTGGGCGCAAAACGAGACCGGTTCGACCGGAAAAAAGGCCGACCCGCGCAGCTTCTGCATTCAAAAGACACTGCAGGCGATCCGTCACTCGGACGATGTCGAGCAGCAGCTGATGTTTGCCGGCCACTACGCCTACCGCTTTGCGTCGGATCCGTTTTATGCCAACGGATATGTGCCGACGGTGGCCGAGCTGGTGGAGCGTCTGCAGACCGGTGACTGATCGCGCCGGTTTGCCTGCTTAAGATTTTCGGCGAGCAAACGCCGATCCTGCCCGGATTCCGCCTCCCCGCGCGGGCCTGATCGGCGTGTCCCGCTCCGACGCAGAAAAAGCGGCGGGGCGGAATCGCGGGCCGGTAAAGATCACGCACTTGCCGCGTACACCGCTTGACACTCCCCGACCCTAGGATAAAATCATTCCAAGGTGCGGCTACAGACCGCATCGGAGCTCCCGGACAAGCCGCCGGGCCGCCTTGGGCAGTTCGGTCGGCGCGGGGTATCGAACTCGTGCAATTTGCGGGGAAAGCGGACGCGATGGTGCGAACGCCCCTCAGGAACAGCATTCGAATGATTTGCGGATCCACCCGCGGTGTGACAACAGCTGGTCGGGCCGCTAAAGTGCTCGCCGATACGAATGCGAGCGGCGGCGATTAACCCGGGTCTCACACCAACAGGCATCACCAACACCAAACGGAGGAGGGCGCAGGATGGCTTATCAGGACGACATCGCATTAATGGCGCATCTGATGCGGCGAGCAGGGTTCGGGGC
>DASXMC010000549.1:0-5159 GCA_036495885.1 Allostellaceae bacterium
GGCGTGTGGTCGATTGTACCGCGCTGCTGGCGCTCATGCCGGATCAGCACGTTCTTGCGGTCGAGAAACAGGATGTGGAATTCCTCGACCTTGCCGTGCGCGATCTGGGCGCTGCAATAATCGATGAGCTTATCCCACGAACCGACGACCGGACGCTCTTCTAATTCGGCGCGCATCAGTCGCAGCGAGGCCTCGCGCACGGATTTGACCGCGGCGATGCCGGCAAGCCCGAGCCCTGCTGCGGCGAGCGCCTCGGGTGGCGCACTCATGACCGCGGCAAAGCCGCCGAAATGGTCGAGTAATTCCTTTGCCAGCGGCTTGACGTCGCCGCGCGGATTGCTCGCGAACAGGATCACTTCGAGCAATTCATAATCGGGCAGGTTCTCCGCCCCGGCATCGATCAGGCGCTGGCGCAGCCGCTCGCGATGCCCGAGGTAGTGCGGGACATCGTCCCCCGCTTCGGCCAGTTGCTTGGGCTTGCGCCGGCGGGTCGTGCCAATCATCGCGATGCGTCCGGACGGCGGCGGGCGCGCATGCGCGCCAGTGCTGCGCCCGCCATCTGCGCCGGCTCGCCGCTGTCGAAAGCGGCCACAAACGCGTCGATGCCGCGCGCGATCGCCATCTCGGCCGGCAATTCCGCCCATTCGAGGATCAGCGATTTCTGCAGGCGTACCGCACACCGCCCGGCGGCGAGGATCGGCCGGACCAACCGCTCGACCGCGTCGTCGAGCCCGCCCGTGGGTGCGACGACATCGACGAGACCCCAGGCGAGGGCGGTGGCGGCATCGATGGTCTCTCCGGTCAGCAACAGCCGGCGGGCGCGTCCCGCCCCGACGAGCCGCGGCAGCAGTGCCGCTTCGACGACCGAGGGAATACCGATCGCGACCTCGGGCATGCCGAAGGCCGAATTTTCGCCGGCGACGCGCAGATCGCAGGCCGCGGCAATCTCGAGGCCGGCGCCCAGCGCAAAGCCGTCGATGCGGGCGATGACCGGCGCCGGCAGATGGCGGAAGGCGGCGCAGCAGCGGTGGACAAGGGTGATGAACCGGCGCGCGCTGGCGTGGTCGAGAGCGGCGATCTCGGCAATGTCGGCGCCGCCGACAAAGGCGCCGGCCCCCGCACCAGTGAGGATCGCGAGCCGCAGATCGGGATCGGCCGCAAGCTCGGCCATCTTTGCGACGATCTCCGCCATCAGCGCCGAATTGAGGCTGTTGCGCTTCTTCGCGTTGTCGATGGTCAGCCGGGCGATATGGCCGCTCTCTGCCCGCTCCTCATATTCGACGCGGAACCCGGCCGCACTCATGGCGCCGGCGCCTGTTCTTCGGAACCCTCGCGGTCGAGCCCGGCGCAGGCGAGCTGCAGGCATTTGTGCATGACCGTGCCGGCGAGAAACGCGGTCATTCCGGCACTGTCGTGCGGCGGGCTCAGCGTGTTGACGTCGAACGCGACAAAATCGAGGTCGGCGAGCCCGTCGAGGAGTGTGAGCCCCTCCTTGGCGCTGAGCCCGCCCCAGGCGGGCGTGCACACCCCTGGCGCCACCGAGGGATCGAACACATCCATGTCAAAGCACAGATAGACCGGCCGACCGCGAAGCCGCTCGTGAAGATGGGCCAACACCGCCGGGATTCCGAGGCGGTCGAGCTCGACGCCGGGGATCAGTTCGTAGCCCCAATTGCGAGTGTATTCAAAGATGCTTGCCATCGCCACCGCACCCCGGGCGCCGAGATGGATCGAGTTCCGCGCGTCGACGACCCCTTCTTCGGCCGCCCGAGCAAAGGTCGTAGCGCTGGTGAATTTGCTCTCGCCGTCGTCGGGGTAGGTGTCGGTATGGGCGTCGATATGCAACACGACAAGCTCGGGGTAGCGGCGATGCAGTGCGCGTAATTGCGGCAGGGTCACCGCCCCGTCGCCGCCCATCGTGACCGGTATGGCGCCGGCTGCGACAATCTCCGCGACCGCCGCCTCGATGTTCTCGAACGCCTCGGCGACATAGCCCGAGCGCACTTTGGACATCGCCGTAATCGACGAGACCAAGGCGCGCTACCGGGTCGAAATCGCGCGATGGCGGCTCATAGCGCCGCACCAGCCCGGAATGCTCGCGGATCGAGGCGGGGCCGAGCCGCGCCCCGATGCGGGTCGGATGAAAGCCGCAATCGAACGGGATGCCGAGCACCGCCGCCCGGCTCGCCTTCAGATCCCGCGAGGCGGCCACACCCATAAAAGTGCCTACCGTCGCCACCGTCGCGTCCGCGCTCATGTCCCGGCCTCCTCGACCGCCTCCAGGGTGATACTCGCGCCGCAAGCCAATGCCAATGGCGCTTTCGCCACGGCGCGGGCATAGTGGCAGCGATTTATCGGAGGAGGCGAGCGGTGGACACGATCGAGAACCCGCAGCAACTGCGCAAAATCTACGGCGAACCGATGGAGCGGGCGGTCAAAAAACAGCTGACCCGGCTCGATCGGCACTGCCGCAACTTCATCGCATTGTCGCCGTTTCTGGTGATCGCGTCGTCGGACCCGGCAGGGCGTTGCGACGCCTCGCCCAAGGGCGATATGCCAGGCTTTGTGCGGGTCGTCGACGACACGACTTTGCTGATCCCCGACCGGCTCGGCAACAACCGCGTCGACACGCTCGGCAACCTGCTGTTGCGGCCCGGTGTCGGGCTGATCTTTTTTGTGCCGGGGGTCAACGAAACCCTGCGCGTCAACGGCCGCGCCCAGGTCACAACCGATCCCTCTCTCCTCGAACCGCTCGCGGTGAACGGCAAGGTGCCGCGGAGTGGCATCCTGGTCGCCGCCGAGGAAATCTATTTCCACTGCGGCAAAGCGTTGATCCGCTCCGATCTGTGGAACCCCAAAAAGCATGTCGCCCGCGGCAGCTGGCCCTCGCTGGGCCGCATCATCGCCGAGCAAGTGGGCGGCATGGACCCCGACGACGCCGAGCGCCAGACCGCCGAAAGCTACCGCACCCGGCTGTACTGAGCACACGCTCGCGTGGCGGACTAGAGGCCGGTGCCATCCGGCTGATGCGACGCCCGATCCGCTCCGCCTCGGCCCGCCAGCGCTACACTCTTTGTCCGCGTCGGGATCCCTCGCCCTGGGACAAACCGTCCTGCAGCACGATTTTCAAATCCGGGACCCCGATGTTTGAATAATCCGGGTTAGAGGTCGGCGTAGATATGGGTTTCGGCGCGGGCGCCGGGGTGGGTGACGGCCCCTTTCTCGGCGTCGCCGACCGTCTGGGCGTATTTCCACAAAGTTCCCGACTGATAGTCGTTGCGCCGCGCGCCCCAGGCACGGTGACGCGCCGCCAGTTCGGCCTCGCTCAGCCTCACATCGAGCGAGCCCGCAACCGTGTCGATCGCGATCATGTCGCCGTCGCGGATCAAGCCTATCGGCCCGCCTACTGCCGCCTCAGGGCCGACATGGCCGATGCAGAAGCCATGCGTGGCGCCCGAGAACCGGCCATCGGTCAGCAACGCCACCTTATCGCCCACTCCCTGACCATAGAGCGCTGCCGTGGTCGACAGCATCTCGCGCATGCCGGGCCCGCCGCGCGGCCCTTCATAGCGGATGACGATGATGTCGCCCTCGCGGTAGCGGCGCTTGTCGACGGCTTCGAACGCGTCCTCCTCGCGATCAAAGCAGCGCGCCGGGCCGGAAAAGCGCAAATTCGACATGCCGGCGACTTTGACGATGGCACCCTGCGGCGCCAAATTGCCGCGCAAAACGACAAGCCCGCCGGTTGGCGATAGCGGCGCCGAGGTCGGCCGCACCACATCCTGGTTTTTCGAGACGACGACATTGGCAAGATTCTCGGCGATGGTCTTGCCGGTCACTGTGACGCAGCCGCCATGCAGATAGCCGCCCTCGAGCAACGCCTTCATCAGCACCGGCACGCCGCCGACATCGTGCAAATCCTTCATCACATAGCGACCGCCCGGCTTTAGATCGCCGATATAGGGTGTGCGCTTGCAGATTTCGCCAAACGCGTGCAGGTCGAAGTCGATGCCGGCCTCGCTGGCGATCGCCGGGATGTGCAGCCCGGCATTGGTCGATCCGCCGGCGGCTGCTACCACGGTCGCGGCGTTCTCGATCGCCTCCCGCGTGACGATGTCGCGCGGACGGATGTTCCGGCGCAGCAGTTCCATGACCGCCTGGCCCGAAGCCTCGGCATAAGCGTCGCGTGAATCATAGGGCGCCGGGGCGCCGGCCGAGCCGGGCAGCGCCAAGCCCATCGCTTCCGAGACGCACGCCATCGTGTTGGCGGTAAAAAGGCCGCCGCACGAGCCCGCCGAAGGGCAGGCGGCGCATTCGAGTTCGTGCAGTTCCTCGTCCGACAATTTACCGATGCTGTGCGCGCCCACACCTTCGAACACGTCGCCGATCGTCACATCCTTGCCTTTAAAGCGCCCGGGCAGGATCGAGCCGCCATACATAAAGACCGAGGGGACGTTGAGCCGCAGCATCGCCATCATCAGCCCGGGGAGCGACTTGTCGCAGCCGGCAAGCCCGACGAGCGCATCGTAGCAATGGCCGCGCATCGACAATTCGACCGAGTCAGCGATGACTTCGCGGCTGACCAGCGACGATTTCATCCCCTCATGTCCCATCGCGATACCGTCGGTGACGGTGATCGTGGTGAATTCGCGCGGCGTGCCGCTCGATGCCGCAACCCCTTTTTTGACGGCTTGCGCCTGGCGCGCCAGCGAGATGTTGCATGGCGCCGACTCGTTCCAGGTGGTGGCGACGCCGACCAGCGGCTGGGCGATCTGCTCGTCGGTCAGCCCCATCGAATAGAGAAAGGCGCGGTGGGGCGCCCGCTCGGGGCCGATCGTCACATGCCGGCTCGGCAGGCGCGATTTGTCGAAAGTGGGTCGGCGGGCGTCGTCCGGCATCTCAGCATCTCCATTGTCGATCGGCGTTGACGGTGCGATCGACATCGCCGGCCACCGTAGCGAGGCGATCCAGGCCGATCAATGCTGCGGTCCCACCGTCGCGAGCGAAGACGATCGCGGGATGATCCGATAACCGCGACGGGCGCGATCCCGGCTGCCGATTTTACGCTTTGCCGCCTGCGGGGTAATCGGGCTTCAGGTCGAGCAGCGGCGTGCCGTCGACGCAGTCGAGGCCGCGCACCTCCAGCCTCGCGCCGTCGA
>DASXMC010000550.1:0-4509 GCA_036495885.1 Allostellaceae bacterium
GTCGAGGCGATGTGCCGGCAATTGCTCGCCAACCCGGTCATCGAAGATTACGCAATCGAGCTGTGCTGAGGCGGTGATTAAAGCGGCTGTCATCATTTTTCCGGGCTCGAACCGCGAGCGTGACGTGTGTCTGGCGCTCAAACGGGCGACCGGCAGTGAGCCGGTGCGGGTCTGGCATCGCGAGACCGAGCTACCGGCGGCCGACCTGATCGTGCTGCCGGGCGGTTTTGCCTATGGCGACTATCTGCGCTGCGGTGCGATGGCGGCGCATTCGCCGGTGATGCGCGAGGTGCGCGAGCGCGCTCTGCGCGGCACCCCGGTCCTCGGCATCTGCAACGGGTTTCAGATTTTGACCGAAGCCGGCATGCTTCTGGGCGCGTTATTGCCGAACCGGTCGCTGCGCTTCACCTGCCGTGAGATCCATCTGCGGGTGGAAAACAACCAGACGATCTTCACCTGCGGGTATGAGGCCGGTCAGACCATCCGGGTTCCGGTCGCCCATCACGACGGCAACTATAGCGCTGACCCGGAGACGCTCGACCGCCTCGAAGGCGAGGGCCGCGTCGCCTTTCGCTATTGCGCGCCCGACGGCAGCCTCGATGAAAACGCGAATTTCAACGGTTCGGCGCGCGCCATCGCCGGTGTCTTCAACGACAGCCGCACGGTGCTCGGTCTGATGCCGCACCCCGAAAACGCGACCGACCCTTTGCTCGGCGCCACTGACGGCCAGGCGTTTTTCGCCGGGCTGGCGGCGGCGCTGCGATGAGATACGGCTGATTCCGGATGCAAGATTTCGCGGGCAAAGTTGCCTTTGTGACCGGTGGGGCGAGCGGCATCGGGTTAGCCTTGGCCCGAGCCTTGGTGGAAGCCGGCAGCAAAATCATGCTCGCCGATATAGAAGAGGGCGCGCTAACGAATGCCGTACGAACCCTTGGGGGTCTCGGTGCGGATGTTCGCGGCGTGATCTGCGATGTCGCCGATCCAGCGTCGGTGGACGATGCGGCCGCGCAGACCATTTCGGCGTTCGGCAAGGTCCACATCTTATGCAACAACGCGGGAGTAGGCGCGCCAAGCAGCATCGACAACATTCCGCTCGAGAGTTGGCGGTGGGTTCTCGACGTCAATCTGATGGGCGTGGTGCATGGAGTGCGGGCTTTCTTGCCGTGCATGCGCGCCCATGGCGAGGGCGGCCACATCATCAACACCGCATCGATGGCGGGAATGATTGGTGCGGGCCGCGGCTTTGAGCCTTATTCCGCGAGCAAATTCGCCGTCGTCGCGATGTCGGAAGGACTATGGGGAGAATTGAAGCCGCTCGGCATCGGCGTGACGGTATTGTGCCCCGGATGGGTGCGCACCCGGATTCTCGATAGCTGGCGCAATCGACCGGGGCGCTACGGTCCAAGCCCGGCGGTCAATCTTTCGCGCTATCCCGAACTCCCTCGCAACGCTATAGACCCGCAAGCCGTCGCCGCCATGGCGCTCGCTGCGATCCGCAACGATGACCTTTACGCCTTCACACACCCGGAAATGCGTGGCGCACTCGAAGAACGGTTTCGGGCCATTCTCGCCGCCTATGAGCGACCAAGCGACACCTCGACGTGATCGGCTCCAACGTCACCCCTGAACTTGCCGCCGAACATGGGTTGACCGAAGCCGAATTCACGCGCGCCTGCGCCATTCTCGGCGGGGTGCCGAACCTGACCGAGCTCGGCATCTTCTCGGTGATGTGGAGCGAGCACTGCTCGTACAAATCATCGAAGATCTTGCTCAAGACCTTGCCCACGACCGGCCCCGGGGTCATTTGCGGCCCCGGCGAAAACGCCGGGGTGATCGATATCGGTGATGGCGACGCCGTCGTCTTCAAAATCGAGAGCCACAACCATCCGTCGTTTATCGAGCCATACCAGGGGGCGGCGACCGGGGTCGGCGGCATCCTGCGCGACGTGTTCACGATGGGGGCACGGCCGATAGCACTCCTCGATTCCCTACGGTTCGGCAGCCCCGCGCACCCGCGCACGCGTCATCTTTTGGCCGGTGTTGTCGCCGGCATCGGCGGCTACGGCAATTGCGTCGGTGTGCCGACGGTCGGTGGCGAGTGCGAGTTCGACCCCGGCTATGACGACAACATCCTGGTCAACGCGATGTGCGTCGGGCTCGCCCGCGCCAACCGCATCTTCTATTCCGCCGCGGCGGGTCCGGGGAATGCGGTCGTCTATGTCGGCGCCAAAACCGGCCGCGACGGGATTCACGGCGCCACGATGGCCTCGGCCGAGTTCGGCGGCGATGCCGGCGAAAAGCGCCCGACGGTGCAGGTCGGCGATCCGTTCACCGAGAAATTGCTGATCGAGGCCTGCCTCGAGTTGATGCAGACCGACGCGATCGTCGCGATCCAGGACATGGGGGCGGCGGGGCTGACCTCGTCATCGGTCGAGATGGCGGGCAAGGGCGGGCTCGGCATCGAGCTCGATCTCGACCTGGTACCGGTACGCGAGACCGGTATGAGCGGCTACGAGATCATGCTGAGCGAAAGCCAGGAGCGGATGCTGATGGTGCTTCGCGCCGGCAGCGAGGCTACCGCACGCCGGATCTTCGAGAAATGGGAGCTCGACTTCGCGGTGATCGGGCACCTCACCGACAGCGGCCGGATCAGCCTGCGCAAGAACGGCGAGGTCGCGGCCGATATCCCGATCGGTCCGTTGGTCGGTGAAGCGCCGCTTTATGAGCGCCCATGGCAACCCACCCTGCCCGCGCCCGAGGTCGATCCGGGATCGCTGCCCGAGCGCGACCCGCTCGCCTGCCTCGAACGATTGATCGCCGCGCCGGCGCTCGCCTCAAAGCGGTGGATCTGGGAACAGTACGATCACCTGGTCATGGGCAATACGATCAGGCGGCCCGGCGGCGACGCCGCAATCATTCGCGTCGGCGAAACAAAGGCGCTGGCGCTGGCGACCGATTGCACGCCTCGCTATTGCCGCTCCGACCCGGTGCGCGGAGGAATGCAGGCGGTTGCCGAGAATTGGCGCAACCTGACCGCTGTTGGGGCATTGCCGCTGGCGCTAACCGACAATTTGAATTTCGGCAACCCGGAGCGGCCGGAGATCATGGGCGAGCTCGTCGGCGCGATCGACGGCATCCGCGCCGCGTGTACCGCACTCGACTACCCGGTCGTATCCGGCAACGTGTCTTTGTACAATGAGACAAGCGGCCGGGCGATCCCGCCGACCCCGGTGATCGGCGGCGTCGGACTGATCGGCGATCTGCGCCATGCGGTCGATCTAGCTCTCAAATGCGACGGCGACGCCCTGATCTTGATCGGCGAAACCAGCGGCCATCTCGGCGCCTCGCTTTATCTGCGCGAGATTGAAGGCAGCGAAGCCGGACCGCCGCCCCCGATCGATCTCGCGGCCGAGCGCAAAAACGGCGATTTCGTGCGCGCCGAGATCAGCACCGGCCGGGTCGCTGCCTGTCACGACGTCTCCGATGGTGGGTTACTCGTCGCGATCGCGGAGATGGCGATGGCCGGCGGGCGGGGCGTCAGCCTCGAACCCATGCCTCCGGGTCTACCCTGCAATGCATACCTGTTTGGAGAAGACCAGGCGCGCTATCTGCTCGAAACCACCGACCCCGAGGCGGTGCTCGCCGCCGCCCAGGCGGCGGGCGTTCCGGCTCGCGTTATCGGCACGGTCGAAGGGGCCGCGTTGACACCTCCCGGTGCGGGTGCCATATCGGTTGACGCGCTGAAGGCCGCAAACGAGGCTTGGCTGCCGAGCTATATGGAGCAGAATGGACCGGAGCTGAGCAAGGAGAGCCTGTGATGGCCATGGATGCGGCGATGATCGAGCGGCTGATCAAGGAGAGCCTGCCGGACGCGCAAGTGTCGATCGAAGATTTGCGCGGCGACGGCGATCACTATGCCGCCCACGTCGTCTCGAGTGCGTTTCGTGGCAAGAGCCGGGTCCAGCAGCACCAGATGGTCTATCAGGCGCTGCGTGGCCGGATGGGCAATGAGCTGCATGCGCTCGCCTTGCAGA
Organism: Allostellaceae bacterium; assembly: GCA_036495885.1. Classification (GTDB taxonomy): domain Bacteria; phylum Pseudomonadota; class Alphaproteobacteria; order ATCC43930; family CGMCC-115725; genus AP-15. The sequence goes on from DASXMC010000550.1 coordinate 4,035, forward strand.
CCGGCGCCCCCAAGGAGTGAGTTAGCCTCGGATGCACCGGGTCTGAGCATTAGGCGACGCAACCCCAACGTCAATCAGTCGAGGAAAATTATGGACGCTACCGTTCAAGACCGCATCCAGCAGGAAATCACCGACACTCCAGTCGTGCTCTTTATGAAGGGCTCGCCGGTATTTCCGCAATGCGGGTTCTCAGCGGCTGTGGTGCAGATGCTGAGCCAGCTCGGGGTCAAGTTCAAAGGTATCGACGTTCTTTCCGACCCCCAAATTCGCCAGGGGATCAAGGAATTTTCGAGCTGGCCGACGATCCCACAGCTTTATGTCAAGGGCGAGTTTATCGGCGGCTGCGACATCGTGCGCGAGATGTATGAGACTGGCGAACTAAAGCAGGTTTTCGAGGAAAAGGGCGTCCCCGTTCGGGGCTGACCGCACCGCCGCCTTGCCCAGCCGCGGTGAGCCGCGCGGTCGAGGCGCAGCA
>DASXMC010000551.1:0-3688 GCA_036495885.1 Allostellaceae bacterium
CGCCTTTATTATTTTCGCCATCGGACTTGCTTTACTAGCGCTGACCCTCGTCATCGGCGCCGAAATCAAAGGGGCGCGGCGCTGGATCAACCTGCCACTGCTGTCGCTGCAGCCTTCCGAATTTGTCAAACCCTGTTTTGCCGTCGTCACCGCTTGGCTGATCTCCGAGCAAAAGCTGCGGCGCGGCTTTCCCGGCTACCTTATCGCCCTGGCGCTGTTATTGGTGATTGCGGCGATATTGATCGCGCAACCCGATATCGGGATGGCGGCGGTCGTTGTGACGGTATGGCTCGGTCAATTTTATATGGCCGGCCTGCGGCTTTATTGGGTGATGCTGGTCGGCCTGGGCGGGGTCGGGGCGTTGTTCAGCGCTTATAGCTTCGTGCCGCATGTCCGGGTGCGCGTCGATCATTTTCTCAACCCCGCGGCCGGCGACAGTTATCAGGTCAACCGCTCGCTCGAAGCCTTTGCCAATGGCGGGCTGTGGGGCCGCGGCCCGGGCGAAGGTACGATCAAATACGTCCTGCCCGACGCGCATGCGGATTTTGTGTTCGCCGTTGCCGGGGAGGAATTCGGCCTCGTCATCTGCCTCGCTGCCGTCGGGCTGTTTGCTTTTATAGTGATGCGCGGCTTCTCGCGGCTGTCGCACGAGGGGAGTCTGTTCGTGCTGCTGTCGGCGGCCGGCCTATTGATCCAGTTCGGGCTGCAGGCGGTCATTAACATGGCCTCGACTTTGCACCTGATGCCGACCAAGGGGATGACGTTGCCGTTTTTGTCTTACGGCGGCTCCTCGATGCTGGCGCTCGGGCTGGGGATGGGCATGATGCTGGCGCTGACCCGACGCCGGCTTGCGGGAAGCGCCTTGTGAGCGGTCTATTCATTGTGGCGGCCGGCGGCACCGGAGGCCATCTGTTCCCGGCCGAAGCGCTGGCCGCAGAGTTGATCGCCAACAGCGCCAAGGTGCGGCTGGTAACCGAGGCGCGCGCCCACACGCTTGGCGGATCGGTCCCGGGCTTGGAAGTTTGTCGTATCCGCACCGGCAGGCCTGGGGGCGGGCCGATGCGCACGGCGTGGAACTTGACCCAGCTGGCGGCCGGAACCGTCCACGCCCGACGATTGCTGAGCCGCCTGCGGCCTTCGGCGGTTATTGGCTTTGGCGGCTATCCCTCGCTTCCGACGATGCTGGCGGCGATCTCGCTCGGCTTGCCGACCGCGATCCACGAGCAGAACGCCGTGCTCGGCCGCGCCAACCGGCTGTTGGCGCCGCTCGTACAGCGTATTGCGACCGGATTTCCCGAGACCGCGAAGCTTCGTCCGGCTCTGCGCACCCGCTCGATTCATACCGGTAACCCGGTTCGGCCGGCGATCTTGACGCTGGGCGAGGTCGGCTATCAGCCGCCTCGCCGCGACGACGCGGTTGAAATCCTGGTCCTCGGCGGCAGCCAAGGCGCCCATATCCTGGCCGAAATCGTGCCGGCCGCCCTAGCGGGCTCGGCGCCCTCATTGCGGGGGCGGCTGCGCGTCAGTCAACAAGCGCGCCCCGAAGACCGTTCAGCGCTCACGGCGGCTTACGCCGAGGCCGGAATTCACGCAGAAATCGAAACCTTTTTCACCGACGTTCCGCAGCGCTTGGCGAGGGCTCATCTCGTGATCTGCCGCGCCGGCGCATCGACCGTGGCCGAATTGGCGGCGATCGGCCGCCCGGCTTTGCTGATCCCGTACCCTTATGCCACCGACGATCACCAGACCGCCAACGCCCGCAGCTTTGCCACGGCGGGAGGCGGGAGGGTGATCGCGCAAACCGATTTTCGCCCGGAGACCCTCCGCGCAGATCTCGAGGAATTGCTCGCCGATGCTCAGAGGCTGGAGCAGATGGCGCGTCAGGCCGCGGCATTCGGCCGACGCGACGCCGCCCGGCAATTGGCGTTGCTGGCGCTGTCGCTTGGATCCGCGTCGGCGTTGCAGGAGTGCGCCGCGTGAGGGCGCTGCCGCTCAGCATCGGCCCCCTGCACTTTGTCGGCATCGGCGGCATCGGCATGAGCGGCATCGCCGAGGTGTTGCACAATTTGGGATATCGCGTGCAGGGCAGTGACGTCGCCGATGGCGCGAATGTGCGTCGCCTCGTCGATCTCGGCATTCCGGTAGCGGTCAGCCATGACGCCGGCAATCTCGGCGCCGCCGAGGTGGTCGTGGTTTCCTCCGCGGTTCATGCCGACAATCCGGAGATCATCGCCGCCCGCACCCGCCGGCTGCCGGTGGTGCGCCGCGCCGAGATGCTGGGCGAGTTGATGCGGCTCAAATGGGCGCTCGCGATTGCCGGGACCCACGGCAAGACGACCACGACCTCGATGATCGGCGCTCTGCTCGAAACCGCTCAGCTCGATCCCACCGTGATTAACGGCGGCATCATCAACGCCTACGGCACCAACACTCGGCTCGGCGCCGGCGATTGGATGGTGGTCGAAGCCGATGAGAGCGACGGCACCTTCACCCGGCTTCCGGCAACCGCCGCGGTCGTCACCAATATCGATCCCGAGCATCTCGATTTTTACGGCAATTTTGATGCGCTGCAGCAGGCGTTTGAGGCTTTTGTCGGCAACATTCCGTTTTATGGATTTGCGACACTTTGCATCGACCACCCGGTCGTGCAGGGAATGATCCCCAAATTGTCCGACCGCCGGGTGCTGACCTATGGATTGAGCCCGCAGGCCGATATTCGCGCGGTCGATTTGCGGCTTGGCCGCGACGGCGCCCGCTATGACATCGTCATTGCCGATGCGCCCTCCGACCGTGGGCGAACCATCTCCGATATTTATTTGCCGATGTTCGGCGGACACAACGTGCAAAATTCGCTCGCCGCTGCGGCGGTGAGCGAGGCGCTTGGGCTCGGTGACGACGCCCTGCGCGCGGCACTGCGCAATTTTAAGGGTGTGAAGCGGCGCTTCACCAAGACCGGCGAGTGGAACGGCGTGCCGATCATCGACGACTATGGCCACCATCCGGTCGAGATCGCAGCGGTGCTCAAGGCCGCGCGCGCGATCGTCTCCGGCAAGGTCATCGCCGTCGTGCAACCGCATCGCTATACCCGCGTCGCGCATCTGTTCGATGGCTTTTGCACCTGTTTCAACAACGCCGACACCGTTCTCGTCGCGGACATTTACGCTGCCGGCGAGGAACCGATCGACGGGGTGACGCGGGACGCCATCGTCGCCGGGCTGATCCAGCATGGGCATCGCAACGCGCGCGCTCTCGCCGAGCCCGCCGAACTGCCGGAGATGATCGCCGAATTGTCCCAACCCGGCGACATCGTCGTCTGCCTCGGCGCCGGCTCGATAACCGGCTGGGCCAACAGCCTGCCACGCGATCTGGCGGCTTTGCGACGGCGGGGTGCAGCCGGATGAGTGCCGTTGCCGCGAGTGCACCAGCCGCTCCTACATTCGCACTTCCGCCGGTGCGCGGGCGGCTCGTCGCAGATGCGCCGATCGGGCGCCATACCTGGTTCGGGGTCGGCGGTGCCGCGGAAATCCTATTCGAGCCCGCCGATCGCGACGATCTCGCGGCCTTTCTCGCGGCGGTGCCGCAAATCATCCCGATCACGGTCATTGGCGGAGGCGCCAATGTCCTGGTGCGCGACGGCGGCATTCCGGGGGTCACGATACGCCTCGGCCGCTGCTCTCAGAATCTCGCC
>DASXMC010000552.1:0-6625 GCA_036495885.1 Allostellaceae bacterium
CTTCCTTCGCTGGAGCGGCGCCACGCCGAGGATCAACTCGGCGAGACCGTGTACCGCGGGACGCCTGCGCCCGAGCAACAGCTGTTGGCCCTGGCCCACACCATGCTGAGCCGCGGGCTGATCGCCGAGGAGGATCTCGCCAGGCGCATGAAGGCTGTCCGATTGCGGCTCGAGGCGTCCTAGAGCGAAACCCGGGGCACCGAACAAGAACCGTCGCTGCGGGGGGCTCCAGGATAGTCGCCGGGAGCCTCCCTTCGACCCACGGATCGAGCCGGTGGGCTGAAGGCCCCGCCTAAAGCTCGGCCGAAGCATTCGGGGAAAAGCGGCAATCTCACCCCGCCGTGTCACCGCGCGTTCCAATATTCCCTCGCCGCGGGCGGAACTCGCAGGTAGGCGATCGCGGATGCGTTTTGACTGCGACGCGCTCAAGCCGCAGCTCGTTCAGCGGGAGCCCTCATGAACAATCTACTATCGGAGATAGCTCCTCACCATGATGCCACTCCGCGCGGTCGTCTTTTAGGTTAGGCATCTATGCCTCCCTGATCGTCGCCAACCTTGCTGCCTGGGCGTGGGCGTTCTTTACGTTCCGTGGTCATCCGGTGATGCTCGGCACCGCGCTGCTCGCCTACAGCTCCCGATCGCCTGCGCCGGCTGCGCCTCGGCGGCATGCACATCGCGGCGCGCGCCGGCGATGTCGAATTGTTGTTGCAATACCGCCTGGCGGGCGAGGAGTGTGTCGGTGATCGAGGCAAGGCCGCTGCGGCTGCGGATCGCAGTTGCTTGCTCCGCCGCGGTGACGGCCTTCAGCGCCGTCTCTCGTGCGATAACCCGGGCACGGCTCGAATCGAGTGCGAAATACGCCTTCTGGACGGCGAAGGTCAGGTTTTGCCGTTGACGGTTGAACTGGAGGTTGGCGGCGAGCAGGGTCTGGGCCGCGCTATCGAGATCGGCGCTGCGCCGGCCAAAGTCGAGTAACAGCCAATCGAGCCGCAGCAACGGCTCGGGGACCCCTTGTGCTTCCTCGGCAACGGCAATTGCGCACATGCGCTGTAGCCGGAGCAAGCAGCCAATCGAACCGCGTCAGGCTTGCGGCCGCCGGACGGCTGCGCGCCAATACAGAAACGGACGGTGCGAAAGCAAGGAATTATGCGGCACGCAAATTCAACGTGCCGGGTCGATCCGGCCGCCTTGACCAAATTCTTTCCAGATGGGGTACAACAGACGGACCTGCAGCGGCAGCGGAGAGAAGGAATGCAAGGACAAGCGACGCTGTTCAAATGCCTGCCGGAGGGTGCTGCGATCCCGGGACGTTTTCCGGGACCGGCGCATGCCCGCGGCAAGTGGTTTACGATTGATATCCATTGCCATGTCAGGTGCGAGAAGGCGACAGCGCTCGTCGACGGCAACGATGAGGTCTCGCGCTGGTTTCTCGAAACCCAGGCGGGCCCGGCGAGCCGAGCCATCAACCGCGCCAATGGCGAGCGCACAAACGAGCAGAGCGTGTCGCCCGAGAAACGCATTGCCGACATGGACCACATGGGTATCGACATCCAGGCGATCTCACCCGCACCGCGCCAAACCTATTATGGCGCCGACCCCGATCTCGGTCTTGCCACGGCGCGCGCGATCAACGATTTCATCGCCGAGATTTGCGCCCGCCACCCCGACCGCTTTGTCGGGCTCGGCACGATTCCGTTCCAGGCCCCCGAGCTTGCCGTGGCCGAACTCGATCGGTTGCACAAATCGCTGGGGTTCCGCGGCATCGAGATCATGACGCATGTCGCCGGCGAGGATTTGTCGGCCGAGCGCTTTCGCAAGATTTTCGCCCGTTGCGAAGAGCTGGGGGTGCTGGTGTTTATGCACCCCGACGGGTTTACCGAAGCCGGGCGGCTGGCCCAGCATTATTTCGCGAACGTAATCGGCAACCCGCTCGATTCGACGGTGGCCCTGCATCACCTGATCTTTGGCGGGGTGTTGCGCGATTATCCCAATCTCAAGCTCGTTGCGGCCCATGGCGGCGGCTTCTTGCCGGCTTATCCGGGGCGCATCGACCATGCCGCCTCGGCGCGGCCGGATTGCTGCGAGTGGATTTCGCGAATGCCCTCGACCTATCTCAAGCGGGTGTATTTCGACGCGCTCGTCTATACCCACCACCAGCTGGAATATCTGGTCGACGAATACGGCGCTGACCGCATCCTGATGGGGACCGATTATCCGGCCGATATGGGCGAGACCGATCCGGTCGGCATGATCGAGGGCTGCCCCGGTCTCGATGACGCCGAACGCAAGGCGATTTTTGGCGGCAATGCCGCGCGGCTGTTAAATCTCGAAATTCCGGCAAGACCAGCTCAGCGATCTTAGTTGTTCTTTGTGTTGCTGATGGCCGAGTGAGGGGCGCGCACGGTGCAGCCGGTAGTCGCCCTCTATCTCAAGAAGATGCTGGGTTCGCGGCCGGATCAGGAGACTTGAGCGGCATCGGGCGCTTGCGGCGGCCCAAGTGATCGGGGGAGGCGAGAAGCCATCCCTTCTTCGCACGCCGGTTGCAGGGCGCTGTCACGATCCACCTGGGCTCGACCGCCGCAAAGCCGATGCCGCCGCTTTTTGCTGTACGCTAAAAGGCAGGCTTGCGGCCCAAGGTTCGGCCCGACCGACCGGAGAAGAAGAATTGGCCGAACCGCTAGTCGAGGCGAGCCATGACGACAGCCGGCAGTCGCCGGCCCCACAATGGCAACGCACATTGTGGGCCATGGTCGGCATCCAATTCGTCATGACCATGTCGTTTTCGATGCTGACCCCGATCATGCCGCTGTTTTTGCCGGTTCTCGGGGTGGAAAGCGAGAGTGCGGTCGATTTGTGGGCCGGCATCCTCGCCGGCGTCACCTCGTTTGTGGCGGCGTTTGCGTCGCCGCTATGGGGCCGGCTCGCCGACCACCACGGTCGTAAATTGATGCTGCTCAGATCGAGCGTCGCGATCGGGCTTTTCGCCGGGTTGATGGGTGCGGCGGGTAATGTTTGGCAGCTGTTTGCGTTTCGCGCGCTGATGGGAGTCTTTGCCGGTTTTTCGAGCACTGCGATCGCCCTTGTCGCCAGTCAGGCGCCAGAAGACCGGCTCGGCTTTGCCCTCGGCTGGCTCAGCACCGGCCAGCTCGTGGGCTCGTTGGTCGGGCCGTTGCTGGGCGGCGCGTTGGCCGATGCGACCGGCAGCTATCGGATTCCGTTCTATTGCACCTCGGCGATAATCTTGCTGTCGACCGGTTTTGTCTGGTTTGGCGTGCGGGAGCGTTTTGTTGCTGCGCCACAGGGGCGCGGCGGGCGGGCGCTCGTCAGCGGCCTGATCGCCGTCGCGCGCTCGCCGGGGCTCCTGGCGTTGTTCTTTGTATTGCTGATGGCCCAGTTCGGGGTGCGCACGGTGCAGCCGGTGATCACCCTCTATGTCAAGGAGATGCTGGGCTCGCGACCGGATCTGGCGACATTGAGCGGCATCGCGTTTTCGATCACCGGGCTCGCCAACGTTGTCGCTGCACCCTTTTTGGGCAACAAGAGCGACGTGATCGGCTATCGGCGCGTGTTGCTGATCGCCCTCCTTGGCGCGACCTTGACGACCCTGCCGCAAGCCTTTACCGAAAGCTATTGGGTCTTCACCACCCTGCGCTTTGCGGTCGGCCTGTTCATCGGCGGGATTCTGCCGACCGCCAATGCGCTTGTCGGCCGGCTGGTGCCGCGCTCCCAACGCGGCACAGTCTACGGCATTACCTCATCGGCGATGTTTCTCGGCAACTCGCTCGGCCCGCTCAGCGGTGGTGCGGTGGCGGCGGCCTTTGGCCTGCGCTGGGTGTTTTTGATCACGGGCGCGGTACTGCTCGCCAATCTGATCTGGGTCTACTACCGGGTCCCGGAATACGACGCTGCCGGTTGATGGGCGCGCTCCTCTCCTCTCGGCCTGGCGAATTCGCTAGCGGCGGACCGGGCCGGTGATGGCGGCGTAGACGAGTTGGCGCGACAGGTAGCGGTAGTAGAGGCGGCGGTCGGGGGCTTGCGACAGGAACAGGGCGATGAGCTCTTCGGCCGGATCGATCCAGAAATAGGTGCCCGTCACACCACCCCAGAAATACTCGCCGACCGAGCCCGGCACCGGCGACATCCCGGGCTGGGTGCGCACACAAAAGCCGAGGCCAAACCCATAGCCCATCTCGGGCACCGGGGCCAGGGCGCCGAACCGCTCGCGCGCGGTCTCGCCATAGCCGCAATTGGGTGGCAGATGGTTTGCCGCCATGTGACGGATCGTCTTTGGCGCCAACAGCCGCCGGCCGTCGAGCTCGCCGCCATTCAGCAGCATCTGGCAAAACCGCACATAGTCGGCGGCGGTCGCCACCAGCCCGCCGCCGCCTGAAGCCCAGCGGTGCGGGCGGGCGACATTGCGCATCGGCGGCCGCACCCCGCTTGTTGCTTCGGTCTGCGGCTCGGCGACACGCTCGGCCCGTGCGCCGATCGTCTCGAACGCAGTGTCGTCCATTCCGAGCGGTCCGGTGATGTGGCCGGCAAAGAAATCGGCAAGGCTCTCTCCCGAGACGACCTCGACGACGCGGCCCAAGACGTCCGTCGACATGCTGTACTCCCAGGTGGTCCCAGGCTCGAACAGCAATGGCAGAGGCGCGAGCTTGGCGACGAGATCGGCGTTGGTCTGGGTCTCGTTCATCAGATCGGCATCGCGCCACAGCATCTGCACGGCGGTGTCGCCAAACCCCGCATAAGTCAGCCCCGAGGTGTGCCGCAGCAGATCCTGCACCGTCATTGTCCGCCGCGCGCGCACGCGCTCGATACCGACCGTGCGTTCTTTGAATTCGGGGAGATATTCGGCAACCGGCGCCGAAATCTGCAGTTCGCCCTGTTCAGCGAGCATCATCGCCGCAACCGAGGTCACGGGCTTGGTCATCGAAGCGATGCGAAAGATCGCATCGAGCGGCATCGGCACCCCCGCCTCGCGGTCGCGAAAACCGAACGCCTCGGCAAATCCGATCCGCCCGCCGCGGGCGATCACCATGACCGCACCAGGTATCAGCCGCCGCTCGACGTCGCGCGCCAGGACTTTGCGGATATGGTCGAGGCGCTCGGGCGAAAGGCCGATCTCCTCCGGACGCTCGGCCATCGGCAATCCTAAACCACTCATCCTTGCCTCCCTCGTGGCGATTTCAGGGTCCGAACATCGTAGCCGGGGCGAACGCGGATGGAAACGCAGCACCCGTGGGTTTTCTGGCTGAGCAGACCGTTCAAGCGTCGGTCTTTGGCTAGCGCATTTTCGAGAGGTCGTGCATGTTCGGGTCCGGAAGGAGGGGTGATGCAGGCTCCGAACACATTTCGCAGCGGGCCCGACGAACGCGGGCATTTTGGCATATATGGTGGCCGCTTTGTCGCCGAGACCCTGATGCCGCTCGTTCTAGCGGTCGAGGCTGCCTATGACGCCGCACGCCGCGACCCGAGCTTTCAAGCCGAGCTCGACGGCTACCTCGAACATTATGTCGGGCGGCCGAGCCCGCTTTATTTTGCCGAGCGGCTGACCCGGCATTTCGGCGGCGCCAAACTCTATCTGAAGCGCGACGAGCTCAACCATACCGGCGCGCACAAGATCAACAATGTCCTGGGACAGACCCTGTTGGCGCGGCGGATGGGCAAGCGCCGCATCATCGCCGAGACCGGCGCCGGACAGCATGGTGTTGCGACCGCGACCGCCTGCGCGCTCTTTGACCTGCCCTGCGTCGTCTATATGGGTGCGACCGATATCGAGCGGCAAAAGCCCAATGTCTTCCGTATGAAGCTGCTCGGCGCCGAGGTGGTGCCGGTGCATTCGGGAACCGCGACCCTCAAAGACGCGATGAACGATGCCTTGCGCGACTGGGTGGCGCATGTCGACGACACGTTTTACGTGATCGGGACGGTTGCAGGCCCGCATCCTTATCCAGCAATGGTGCGCGACTTTCAGTCGGTGATCGGCCGTGAAACCCGTGAGCAATTGCGCAAGGCCGAGGGCCGGTTGCCCGACACCTTGGTCGCGTGCATCGGCGGCGGCTCAAACGCGATGGGTTTATTTCACCCATTTCTCGACGACCCGGAGGTAGCAATGATCGGCGTCGAGGCCGGCGGCCACGGCATCGAATCCGGGTTGCACGCAGCTTCGCTAAACGGCGGCATGCCCGGCGTATTGCATGGCAACCGCACCTATCTGCTACAGGACGCGGACGGTCAGATCCGCGATGCGCATTCGATTTCGGCCGGGCTCGACTACCCCGGCATTGGCCCCGAGCACGCCTGGCTCCATGATTTGGAGCGCGTGCAGTATGTCGCGATCACCGATCGTGAGGCGCTCGAAGCGTTCCAGCTCTCCAGCCGTCTCGAAGGCATCATCCCGGCGCTCGAGCCGGCGCATGCGCTGGCATATGTCGCAAAGATCGCGCCCCAGCTGCCGCACGACCACCTGATCGTCATGAACATGTGCGGCCGCGGCGACAAGGACATCTTTGCCGTCGCCGAGCATCTCGGGGTCGGGCTGTGACCCGGACAATCCCCCTAACTGCGAATTACCCCTCTCCGCCCTTTAGGGGGGAGAGGGAGGGGCCCAGCGCTCTGCGCT
>DASXMC010000553.1:0-2354 GCA_036495885.1 Allostellaceae bacterium
GGCGGTGCCGCGGCCGCCGTCGAAGTCAACCGAATGGTGTCGGAAAAGATGACCGCGGCGCTCGAAGCCCAGCAGGCAGCGATGCGCGCGATGCTGGCCGGCAACGCCACGCAGATCCCGCTGCGCACACTAGCGCTCTACCGCCGTAAGATGCGCGCCAATCGCACCCGCCTTCGGACCCTAAAATCACCGTCGGCGACGCGCTCACATCGATCGAAAAAACCCCGGCCGACATGAGCCACGAGCCGGTTCCGGCACTTTCGCCGACGCCGATCCCCGAGGAGATCCGAGCGCGGCTCGCGCGTGCAACGATACGGCTCTCGGGGTCGGTGGGTCACCCGATGGTGACGAGCTTTTTTGACCAGTTGCTGCCGGTGCTGGAGATCGAGGGCGCAATTCTTGTCGAGCTGTTTACCGATGGCGGCGACGCCGAGATCGGTCGTAGGCTGGCCGAGGAGGTCCGTTTGCTGCGCCAGCAGCATGGCCGCGATATGTGGTTTCTGGGGAAGACCTTGGTCGCCTCCGCGGGGGTGACAGTGATGGCGGCGTTTCCCAAAGACAAACGCTGGCTGACGAGCGACACGGCGTTGTTGATCCACGGACGCAGAATGACAAAGGACCTTCATCTGGAGGGTCCGTTGGGCAGTTGCCGGCGCGTGCTCGAAGAAATGATCGCCGACATCGATCACGGCTTGCGTCTCGAGGAAAGCGGGTTTGCCGAATTGATCGAAGGCTCGAATGTTGATGCTGAAGAAATTACTCGGTGTGCCTATGCAGGCTGGTATATCTCAGCCGAAGAAGCCTTGCGCCGCGGTCTCGTCGCGGGATTGGTGTAACGGCCTGGCCTCCGGCAACCGGTCTCCTGCTCTAACGCACAGCGCGGCGACCAGCCTAATCTTTTGAATTCGTCTCCGTTCATTTCTAACAAGCTTCAACATCGCTGGAGCTGCAATATCCGATCCGCACGTGCGAGATCGCGGACCAGTTAGCGCTTGGATCGCCCGGACCCACCACAAACCTCGCGGTGTCCTGGTATCCGGAACATGGAATTGTTTTTGCACCGGGATGTTGGACGGTTAATCGAACAGTAGCGGGGGAAGATGCATATTCGCATCGGCTATAAGCTCGTTTACGACTGCCCGCAGCCAACCCCGATGTTGTTGATGCTCAACGTGCACCCCAGCCGTGCCTCGGATCTGGTCGTACCCGATCACATACTCACCGAGCCCCGATTGCCGGCCCGTCAGTATTGCGACGGCTTCGGCAACCGTTGCACCCGGTTGGTGGCGCCGAACGGCCAAATCCGGCTCTCGACCCACTCGGTTGTCGCTGATGACGGCGAACCCGATGTCACTGTTCCGGCGGCATGGCAGCTGCCGGTCGACGAATTGCCGGACGATGCCTTTGTCTTCCTGCTCCCGAGCCGCTACTGCGAGACCGAGCAGTTGTCCGATATGGCCTGGGCGCTGTTCGGCAACACGGTTCCCGGCTGGCCGCGAGTACAGGCAATCTGCGATTATGTCCACGAGCGTTTGCGCTTTGGTTACGAGCACGCGCGGCCGACGCGAACGGCCGTGGAGGCGCATCACGAGTGCCTCGGCGTATGCCGCGATTTCACCCATCTTGCGATCGCTTTTTGTCGGTGTATGAACATACCGGCGCGCTACTGCACCGGCTATCTGGGCGATATCGGCGTCCCGCCCGATCCGGCGCCGATGGATTTTTCGGCGTGGTTCGAGGCCTATCTCGGGGGCGCTTGGTACACCTTCGATGCGCGCCACAACGCGCCGCGCATTGGCCGCATCCTGATGGCGCGCGGCCGCGACGCCGCCGACGTCGCGATTAGCACGACCTTTGGCCCGAACAAGCTGGTCGGGTTTGAGGTCGTGACCGAGGAGACCCCTCCCGCCTGATCCGGCCAGCCTGGCTTCTGACTAGCCCTTGGACATCCTCTTTGCCGGCCCACCGCCTAACGGCCACTAGAGCGAGGCCGAAAGCGTTGACCTTGCCCCGGCGAAAGCCGAGAGTTCGAACCAACGCTCGCGATTGGCCGCGCCGCTCGATGGTCACCGGGACCTTGCGGCGATAGATTGACGGCTGGTCCGCGCGCCGCGGCAACAAAGTACCACGAGGAAGGAAATCCCATGCCAAACGATCCCACACCCGGGAATGCTCCTACCCCAGGCATGCAGCAAGGGGCGCTGAACGGCGTCCGGGTGGTCGATCTGACGCAATTTGAGGCCGGCACGTCCTGCACCCTGACTTTGGCATGGCTCGGCGCCGAGGTGATCAAGGTCGAGGAACCAACCAAGGGCGAGCAGGGCCGTGGTGCTTCGACCGACAAAAAGGGCGTC
>DASXMC010000554.1:0-3735 GCA_036495885.1 Allostellaceae bacterium
CGGCGTCCCGCGGCAGCGAGGCGATGACGCCGTCATGGCTGACATAGGGACCGTAGCGTCCCTGAAACAACGCCACGACCCCGCCTTTGGGGTGCGGCCCGAGCTCGCGCAACGGCCGTGGGGCGCCGCGGCGCCGTTCTGCCGCCGGCTCGGCCAACAACACCACCGCCCGGTTCACCCCGATGGTCAGCACGTCGTCTTCGGCGCCGAGCGATTTGAAGACGGTGCCGTGCTTGATGTAGGGACCAAAGCGGCCGATGCCGGCGATGATCACTTCGCCGGTTTCGGGATGGCGGCCAAGCTCGCGCGGCAGCGCCAACAGCCGCAACGCAGTCTCGAGATCAAGTTCGGCGGGTTTCAGCGACCGCGGCAATGCGACCCGCTTTGGCTTGGTGTCACCGTTGCCATCCCCGAGCTGCACGTAATGCCCGAACGGCCCCTTCTTCAACAAGACTTCGAGCCCGCTCGCCGGATCGGTCCCGAGTGCGGTATCGGCGGTCTCCACGCTGTCGCTCTCGACTGCGAGCGGACGGGTGTAGCGGCAGTTCGGATAGTTCGAGCAGCCGACAAACGCGCCGAACTTTCCGAGCTTGAGGCTCAGCCGGCCGGCGCCGCAGACCGGGCACAGCCGCGGATCGCGCCCCGAACCGTCGGTCGGGAAAAAATGTCGGCCGAGTTCGTCATCAAGCGCCTGCAGCACTTGCGTGATGGTCAGATCCTTGGTGCCGTCGACCGCAATCGAAAAATCGCGCCAAAAGTTGCGCAGCAATTCCTTCCAATCGATGCGGCCGCCCGAGACCTCGTCCAGCTGGTTTTCGAGATCGGCAGTAAAATTGTATTCGACGTAGCGCTCGAAAAAGCTGGTTAGAAACACGGTCACCAGGCGTCCGCGGTCCTCGGGCACAAACCGCCGCTTGTCGAGCCGGACATAAGCGCGGTCCTGCAGCACCTGGAGGATCGCCGCGTAAGTCGAGGGCCGGCCGATGCCGAGCTCTTCGAGCTTTTTGACAAGGCTTGCCTCGGTATAACGCGGCGGCGGCTGGGTGAAATGCTGGCGCGGGGTGACCTCGCCGCGCGCCAGTCCCTCGCCCCGGCGCATCTGCGGCAGCCGCCCGCCCTCGCCTTCCTCATCCTGGGCGTCGTCGCGATCCTCCTGGTAAAGCACGAGAAACCCGTCGAACAGCACGACCGAACCGGTCGCACGCAAGCGCAATTTCCCGCTCGGGTCAGCGATGTCGATGGTGACTTGTTCGAGCAAGGCCGAGGCCATCTGGCTCGCCAGGGTTCGCTTCCAGATCAGCTCGTAGAGCCGGCGCTGATCGCGATCGAGCCACGCCTCGACATCTGCGGGCTTGCGCGCGAGATCGGTCGGGCGGATCGCCTCGTGTGCCTCCTGCGCGTTTTTGGCCGGACTGCGATAGACCCGGGGTGCGTCGGGCAGGTAGCGGTCGCCGAATTCGCTGCCGATCAGCCCGCGCGCGGCGGCAGTGGCCTCGGCCGAAATTGCCACCCCATCGGTGCGCATATACGTGATCAAGCCGACCGTCTCGCCGCCCAGGTCGATCCCCTCATAGAGCCGCTGGGCGAGCTGCATTGTACGCGTCGCGCCAAACCCGAGCTTGCGCGAGGCTTCTTGTTGCAGGGTCGAGGTCGTGAACGGCGGAAACGGATGGCGGCGGACCTGGCGGCTGTCGATATCGGCAACCGCGAATCCTGCCGCATGTAGGATCGCATCGGCGGCGGCGCGTGCCTTGGCTTCGGTGTCGAGCTCGAAACGATCGAGGCGCTTGCCGTCGAGATGGGTCAGCCGCGCGGCGAAGCTCTCACCGCGTTCGGTCGCAAAGATGACCTCGACGGTCCAGTACTCACGCGGCTTGAACACCTCGATTTCGGCTTCGCGCTCGCAAATTAGGCGCAGCGCCACGGATTGCACGCGGCCTGCCGAGCGGCTGCCGGGCAATTTGCGCCACAGCACCGGCGACAATGTGAAACCGACCAAGTAGTCGAGGGCGCGGCGCGCCAGATAGGCATCGACCAGCTCGCGGTCGATGTCGCGCGGGCGGCGGAACGCGTCGACGACAGCGTTACGCGTAACCTCGTTGAACACCACCCGCTTGACGTCGATATCCTTCAATGCCCGGCGCGATTTCAGCACTTCCTGGACATGCCAGGAGATCGCTTCGCCCTCGCGATCGGGGTCGGTGGCGAGAAACAGCCCGTCGGCGCCGCGCATCGCCTGGACGATTTCTTTCATGTGCTTCTCGGACTTGCCGTCGACCTCCCACGACATCGCGAAATCCGCGTCGGGCAGCACCGAACCGTCCTTTGCCGGGAGGTCGCGCACATGGCCATAGCTGGCGACGACCTTGTAGTCGCTGCCGAGATATCTGTTGATGGTTTTCGCTTTTGCCGGCGATTCGACGACGACGACTTTCATTCACCGGATCGATCAAAAGTTAGGCGGAGCGGCCGAGGACATGCGTAGCGGAGACAATCGTCGCGGTTCAGCGCAGTGATACCAAATTGCCGGGGTGGCGCTCGACCCGGCCCGACAGTTCCAGTTCGAGCAGAAGTGTCGCGACCGCGGAGGCTGTCAATTGGCACTGCCGCACGAGTTCGTCAACCGCGACGGGTGTCGGCCCCAATCGTTCGAGGATGATGCCGAGCGCGTTCTCGTCGGCCATCGGGTCGCCGGCACCGATGCGGGTCGCGTTCAACGACCATCTCTCTTCGATCGCCAGGGGCAGTACGGGCGGGGGCGGCGGCGCCTCCCGCACCAGCGGGCCGAGTTGGGTCAGTACATCTTCGGCGGTCTCGGTCAAGGTGGCACCGCGGCGGATCAGGTCATTGGCGCCGCGGCAGCGCGGATCGAGCGGCGAGCCGGGCACGGCGAAGACCTCGCGCCCTTGCTCGAGCGCATAGCGCGCGGTGATCAGCGAGCCCGAACGCGCCGCTGCCTCGACAACCAGCACACCGAGCGCCATCCCCGAAATGATGCGGTTGCGGCGCGGGAAATGTCGCGCCTGCGGTTCGCTGCCGAGAGGGAGTTCGGCGACGATCGTGCCGTGCTCGCACAACGCCTCGTAGAGCCGGCGATTTTCTTCGGGATAGACGATGTCGGCGCCCCCCGCCACAGCGGCCGCCGTGCCGGTCTCGAGCGCGCCGAGATGGGCCGCAGCATCGATGCCGCGGGCGAGACCGGAGACCACGACGAGCCCGCCCTGGCCGAGTCCGGCGGCGAGCTCGCGCGCCAGCCGGCGGCCGTTGGCCGAAGCGTTGCGCGCGCCGACCACCGCCACGATCGGGCGCGCCAGCCACTCTGCCCGGCCGAGCACCGTCAGGACCGGCGGTGCATCCTCGATCTGGGCGAGCGCCGCCGGGTAGAGGGGCTCGCCCCAGCACAAAAGGCGCCCGCCGATGCGGTGAAGTGCGGTCAGCTCGGTTTCGCCGGCAGCCCGCGGCAGCGCCGCCACGGGACGGGCGCGCTCGCCGCGGCGCGCTAGTTGCGGCAGCGCCTCAAGTGCTGCGCGGGCCGAGCCGAAGCGGCGCAGCATCGCGTAAAAGCTGATCGGACCGATCGACTCGGTGCGCGAGAGCCGCAGCCAGTCGAGGCGCTCTTCGGGGTCGAGCTCGCGCGCGGTCAGGCTCGTCTCAGCCTTTGCGGAAGGAAATGCGGGGTTCGCGGCCGGTGATCAGCCGACGGATGTTGGCTTCGTGGCGAAGAATGACCAGCAG
>DASXMC010000555.1:0-5359 GCA_036495885.1 Allostellaceae bacterium
GCCGAATGCCCGAACGACACCATGCCGGTGTATCCGATCAGGAGGTCGGACGACATCGCCAGCAATCCCCAGATCAGGATCTCGGTTGTGAGCCGCGCCCAGAACGCCGGCAACGTCAGGGGGGCGGCAAAGAGCAGCGCCAGCACGACCGAAAACCCGATCCAATAGACAAGATTGGAGCGCCGGCTCATCGCGCCGCAGTCGCGAAGAGCCCGGTCGGGCGGAACAACAATGTCAGGATCAGCACCACAAACGACACGATCACGGCCTGTGCCGGGCTGACCCACAGCGAGGCGTAGGCTTCGAGCAGGCTGATAAAGATCGCCGCGACGATCGAGCCGGCGAGGCTGCCCATGCCACCGACTACGACGACGATAAACACCTTCAAGATCCAATCGAGACCCATCGTATGGTCGACCGCGGTCAACGGGCCGAACAATACTCCGCTCGCCCCGGCCATGCCGGCGCCGATCGCAAACACCGTCATCAGCACGCGCGGCACCGGGATACCCATTGCCTGCGCCATGACCCGGTCCTGGGTCGTGGCGCGGATCCAGATGCCCCAGGTTCCGAATTTGAGAAACAACCACAAGGCGCCGAGGATCGCCGCCGCGATCACCGCGATGACGATCCGGTACCAGGGATAATCGAGATAGAAGAGAGTGAAATGCCCGGAGATCGGCTCGGTGATCTTGCGCGCGACCGGCCCGAACTGCCACAGCGCGTAATTCTGCAAGATCAGCGACACGCCAAAGGTAGCGAGGATCGTCGTCAACGGATCGCGGCCGAGCAGCGGGCGCAATGTCGTCACATAAATCAAGGCGCCGAGCACCGCGATCACGATCGTCGCACTCAGCAAGGCCAGCCAAAAGCTCCCCGTGGCTGCCAGCGTCAAGACGCCGACATAGGCGCCGAGCATGAACAACTCGCCATGGGCAAAGTTGACGACGTCCATGATCCCGAAGATCAGGGTCAGGCCCGACGCTACCAGCGCCAAGATCATTCCGGTCACAATCCCGTTGACGGTCTGGATCACCACCTGTTCGAGCGCAATCCCCATCTCATTTCCGATGCTGTGTTCCGCGGTCTTGGCGCGGCAGAGGGTTGCCTCCCCGAATTTTTTCCTCTCCGCCCCCGGGGGCGGAGAGGGCGGGGTGAGGTGGGGGGAGCGGCATCTTTGCGATCCGCGGCGTGGCCCACCTCACCCTCCCCGTCGCAGTTGCGACGGGTCCCCTCCCTCTCCCCCCGCAGGCGGGCGGAGAGGGCCGCCAGTGTCGGCCTGTTAGACCGCGGTAAAGGTCCGGCATCAGACGCCCATGTACTGCTTGATGATATTCGCGTCGGCGCGCAGTTCGGCGGACGCGGCGTGATGGCGGACCACCCCTTTTTCGAGGATGTAGACCCGCGACGAAGCCTCCAAGGTCAACGGCACGTTCTGCTCGACCAGCAATACCGCGACATTCTGGGACTGCAGGACCGTGATGACCTCACGGATCTGCGACACCATCCGCGGCATCAGCCCCTCGGTCGGCTCGTCGAGCAGGATGATCTTGGGCTCCAGCATCATTGCCCGCGCGATCGCCAGCATCTGCTGCTCGCCGCCGGACAAGGTGCCGCCGGCTTGGCTGCGCCGCTCGGCGAGCACTGGGAAGAAGGCGTAGACCTCGTCGAGCAATTGCTGCTTTTGCTCCCTGCCGACGCCGCGGCGGTCGAGGCCGGTGCGCAGATTTTCGGTAACCGTCAAGAAGCGAAAGATGCGTCGTTCCTCGGGGACATAGCCGATGCCGAGCCGCGCCAGCCGGTGCGGCGGCAGACCGGTGATCGGGTGGCCGGCGAAGACGATGCGCCCCTCGCTCGCCTGCACCAGCCCCATGATCGCTTTCAAGGTCGTGCTTTTGCCGACACCGTTGCGGCCGAGCAAGGCCACAACCTCGCCCGGCCCCACGGCAAGCGAGACGCCGTGAAGAATGTGGCTCTTGCCGTAAAAGCTGTGGACCGCCTCGACCTCGAGAAGTGCGCCGGGCGGCGGCGCGGCCGAACGCGGGTTCATGGCTTCAGCCGGCTTCATGTTTTCAGCCGGCTTTCATGTTTTCAGATAGACGTCGAGCACCTGGTTGTTGCGCTGGATTTCGGCCGGCGTGCCTTCGGCGAGGATGCGGCCGTAATGCAGCACCGTGATCCGGTTGGCCAATTCCATGACGACATCCATGTCGTGCTCGACGATCAGGATCGTCAGGTTGCGCGCAATTCCGCGCACCAATGCTACGGTGTCGCGGGTCTCGGCCGCACTCATGCCCGCTGTCGGCTCATCCAAACACAACAGTTTTGGCTCGGTCGCGAGAGCGATCGCGATCTCCAGATTGCGCTGTTCGCCATGCGACAGATTAGCGGCCGGCACATCGGCCTTGGCCAATAGACCGACCGCATCGAGTGCGGCCTCGGCTTTGTCGATGATGTCGCGAAAGCGGCGCCAATGGGTCAATAGGCTCCAGCCGTGGCGTCGCGACTGGGCGGCGATGCGGGCGTTTTCGAGGGCGGTGGCATTGGGCAGGATGTTGGTGATCTGATAGGAGCGCGCGATCCCCTTTTTCGAGACGCGATCGGGCGTAAGACCGGCGATCTCCTCGCCGTCAAAGCGGATATGGCCCGAGCTTGGCCGCAATACCCCGGTCAGACAGTTGAAGAACGTGCTTTTGCCCGCGCCGTTGGGCCCGATTACCGCCCGCAACTCGCCCGGCATCACGGCAAAGTCTATATTGTCGAGTGCGGTGAGCCCGCCGAAGCGCACGGTCAAACCTTCGGTGCTCAGGATCGGAGGGCTCTGCGATCCGGGGACCTGCTGGCCCGCGCGCGGCGGGGCGGCGCTTAGGAGGTCCGCGCCCACCTGGACGGTCCCCCGTACAGTCGGGTCGTGAGAGGCTGCTGGATCTTCTCGACCGCGCCCGATGCGGTCATTGCGAGGAGCGTAGCGACGAAGCAATCCCGGCGCAACCGCGCGATCTGATCGAGATTGCTTCGCTGCGCTCGCAAATGACAGCCCCTATCAGCCGCGCCCGAAATCCGGCGGCTCACGCAAGGGTGCAGGCCGGCGGCACCAAGGTCTTGTCCTTCGGTACGGTTGTGAGGATGTGTGGTTTGCCGTCCTTGATTTGAAACAGGAACTCGCGCAGGAAGGCCTGGTGATCTTCCTTGCGCAAGGTCTTGTCGCCTTGCGGGAAATCATCCCCTTCCTTCATTTCCAGGCCTTCGAGTGCAGAGATCAGCTTGGGCGTATCGTCGCGGCCCTGAAAACCCGATTTCTCAATGCCGAGCTTCAGCGCGTTGATTGCTTCGTAATTCGATTGGGTATAGCGGTCGGGCAAAGGGCCGGACGGATCGATCTTTTTCAAGCGCGCCACGGCATCGTCGAAAAACTTGTGGTTGGCGGCGGTATCTAGTGGCGGGTCGAAAACCGGCAGGTAGCGGTTGATGCCGACAAAACCTTCGATTTTGTTCCCGAGCGCCGGCAGATTGGTCGATTCCGCGATAGCGCCGTCGCCCGCCCATTTGTACTTTTTTGTGAGGCCGAGATCATACAGCTGGTTGGCGAGTGTCACTCCGTCGGTGGCAAAAGAAATGCCAAAGATGCCGTCGAAATCACCGTTGATCTTGGAGATGAAGGGCGTCGTGTCGGCTGTACCGAGTGGGATGCCGGTGCCGCCAACCACCTCGCCGCCCTGCGCTTTGATCGCCGCGGTATAGGCGTCGCGGGTCGACTGGCCCCAAGCGTAATCGGCATAGATGATGTGCCATTTTTTGCCGAGCTTTTCGACCAGGTAGGGGGCGAACGCGACCGCCTGGGCCGGCGCGTAGTCAAAAGTGCGAAACGTAAAGCGGTTGCATTTGGTGGTGGTCAGCGTCGTATCGAGGCACACGCCGATCATGTTGACCAGCTGATGGTCTTCCCACACCGGCATGCAGGCCAAGCAAATATTTGACAAGAATCCGCCGACATGGGCGTCGATATTGTCCTCGCTGACCATTTTCTCGACCGCGCGGCGACCGATATCGGGTTTGGATTGGTCGTCGGCGACGACGAGATCGACCGGCCGGCCGTTGATGCCGCCCATCTTGTTGATGCGGTCGACCGCCATCTGGACGCCGACCAGCGCCGTCTTGCCACCCAGTGCGGCGACCCCGGTCAAGGGCTGCAGGCTGCCGATCTTGTAGGGCTTGGCGTCGCCGAAGGCGGCCCGCCATGGTGACGGCATTACCATCGTCGCCAGCCCGCCGACCGCGCCCCAGCCGAGGACGCGGCGGCGCGTTACCGCGGTATTGCTGTTTGTGGCGCCAACGTCGCTCATCCCCACCCCTTTCCCCGTCGCTTCGGCAAGCGTTGCGCCAAGCCATCACCCCGCGACACCAATCAACGCAGCGCCGGCGATGATCGGTCGAAGTGGAGTGAAAGCCACAAAATTGTCAAGTTTAACGTCTCGTGACTACTTCTCTCCGCTCTTCGGGGGGAGGGGGAGGGACCCGTTGCGCGGCGACGGGAAGCGAGGCGGGCGCCGGCAGGTGCGGGGCCTCCCACCTCACCTTGCCCTCCCTGCCGAGGGCGGAGAGGGGGAAGTTGAAACGGCAGAGCGGTCGATTTGATGACTATGTTGCGGCGCCGCCTACTGTATCTAGCGGGGTCGGTTGCGCTCGCCG
The DNA here is from genome assembly GCA_036495885.1 of Allostellaceae bacterium. Lineage (GTDB taxonomy): Bacteria > Pseudomonadota > Alphaproteobacteria > ATCC43930 > CGMCC-115725 > AP-15. The sequence continues at coordinate 4,690 of DASXMC010000555.1, forward strand.
GCTGGGCCCGCTCGCCTGGTCTCGCGCAACAAAAGGTGTCGCAAGTCGAAGCACTCTATCAGGATCATCCCAAAGGCGGGCTCAGCTGTGCCGCCTGCGCCTTGTTCCGGCCGCCCGCGGCTTGCGTTGTCGTCGCCGGGGCGATCAACTCCAAGGGCTGGTGCCGTTTTTTCGATTTGCCGGATTGACCGATCAGGGCCATTCTTTGACATCAAATCAACCCCGGAGGCCAGCATGCCATCCAGCTTTCACCCGCAGCTTTCGCATTGCGGCGTCTATGCCCACGACGTGTCGAAGATGGTCGATTTCTACACTGACGTCGTGGGGCTCGTGGTTTCCGACCGCGGCATTTCGAGCCGCGGCGGCGAACTCGCCTTTATGACCGCCTCACCCGACCACCACCATCAATTCGTCGTGGTGTCGGGGCGCGCGCCCGAGGGGGTGACGACGGTCAACCAGGTTTCGTTCAAGGTCCCCGATATCAGCGCGCTGAAGACGGTTTTTGGCCGCGCCCGCGCAGCCGGGATCGACAGCATCCGGCAGACCAGCCACGGCAACGCGCTGTCCTGCTATTTCCCCGATCCCGAAGGCAACATGATCGAGGTCTATATGGACACGCCCTGGTATGTGCCGCAACCGCACGGCGTGCCGATCGACCTCACCTTGCCGG
>DASXMC010000556.1:0-4385 GCA_036495885.1 Allostellaceae bacterium
TTCATCTTGTCGTTTTTGGGCCTTCGTTAAATTTCGCCTCGGCCAAAGGAGGCTTTCGATGGCAATCTCAGAGCGCAGCGAAGTTGTGTCTCTTGCAACGACAACATTTTTCCTGCAGTGGACGCCAGTAGTCGCAGGCGCATTTGTTGCCTCCGCGGTCTCTTTGATCTTGATCGCGTTCGGTACGGCGATCGGACTGGGCATCACCTCCTCATCTCCGACCTGGAGAGATACTTCATCCGCGCTAACGGTCGCGTCTGGATTGTTTTTATTGCTGGCAGCTCTCGCGAGCTTCGGCGTCGGCGGCTACGTGGCTGGTCGGCTTCGGGAACGATGGGACCCGTCTGCAAGCCGCGATATAGTCGAGTTCCGGGATGGTACGCACGGAATTGTCTCTTGGGCTCTTGCCGTTATCATCACCGGGCTGGTGGCTGTGACATCCGTCGCCACTGTCGCTTCGACGGCCGTTCAGCCCGCAACCTCTACCTCAGCGGCAGCAGGAGAGCCGTTGGTTGCCTACGAACTTGATAGGCTGTTCCGGGGCTACCAAAGGCAGTTTGAGGGCGAGTTTGCCTATACCCGCGCGGAGGCCGCCCGCATCCTGCTCACCGCCTCGGGCCGGCAGGGGGTCACACCGGAGGACCGGGCCTATCTGACGCAATTGGTCTCAAATAGAACTGGCATTGCCCCCGCGGAGGCGGAACGCCGAGTGAATGACGCGATTACGGCTGCCGCAACTGCTGTGAAAAAAGTCCGTCGCAGTGCAGTCATTCTAGGATTTTCGATTGCCGCGGCTTTGCTAGCCGGCGCCGCAACGGCGTGGTACGCGGCATGTGCCGGTGGCCGCCATCGGGATACTGTGGCTCCCCCAAACCGGTGGACTTGGCCGCACCATGGGTAATCTTCAAGACCGTCTTTGCGGTCGATCGGCCTGATAGGGCTCGGCACCGCGTTCCGGTAATTTGCTTACGGCCGATAACCACGATGGAGAGCGGACCCAGTTGGCGCTGGAGTTCTATTGGAACCGCCGAGTGATCGAAACAGCCGGTGCGTTAAACCGAAACAGGCAATTCCGGCGCGACTGCGCCCTTTGTCTAGACGCCCAGGCAGCCGAATCGTCGAGCTTTTGACAGCGAAAGCGAGCGGGGCTAAAGAGAACCTAAAGAGAAAAGGCAATGGGTGCAATGCGGATCAAAACGGACATTCCGTTCACTTAGGCGATCCAGAAGCTCGATACGGGGCTGCCCCTGACGATCTCGTCGTCGAGCGCGATGACATCGCGATCGTCGCCGATAGTGAACCGCGTGATACCCAGTTAGCCGCCGCCGCGCTGCAATACGGGACCGCACAGGCCTAAGGCGGTATTGACCAGCGCAAGATGGCTTAGAGCCTGCGGAAAATTTCCCGCCATTCGTCGCGTGCGCGTGTCCGACTCCTCCGCCAACAGCCCGACATCGTTGCGCAGCGCCAGCACCCGCTCGAAATAGGCGCGCGCATCGCCTTCGCGCCGCTGTAGGCCGAGGCAATCCGCCAGCCAGCAGGTGCAGGCAAGAAAGGCGCCTTCCTGCGATCGCGTCCGGCGATGCACCAGACCATCCTCCACCAGGTCGCGCTGGATCGCGGCTATGGTGGCCGCTATTCGTACATCGGTGACCGGCAAGAAGCCGACCAGCGGCAACAGCAGCAGGCTTGCATCGACCTCGTCAGACCCGTAGCCGCACACGAAGGTGTTACGTGTCGGGCTGAAGCCGTCGCGACAGACTTCCTGATGGATCTCACTCCGCAAGGCCTCGAGGTGCCGGAACCTGGCGCGGTCGAGGATCCTTCCGCCCCTCTCGGATTTGAGGAACCGATCGATCCCGACCCAGGCCATCACCTTTGAATAGGTGAAATCGCGCGGCGGCCCGCGGGATTCCCAAATCCCCTGATCGGGGCGCCGCCATACCTTGTCGATATGCTCGACGATCGCCTGCTCTACTTTCATATCCCAGGGGCGACTATGCACTCCAGCTTGCTCGGCAATGTGAATCGAGTCGAGAACTTCGCCAAAGATGTCGAGTTGAAACTGCACGGCAGCCGCATTGCCGACCCGCACCGGGTGGGCTCCGTCGTAGCCCGGAAGCCATTCGATCTCCCGCTCGCCTTGGATAAGGGCGCCGTCGCAGCGATAGGCCGTGCGCATTCGTTCGGGTGCGCCGGCTGCGACCCGCAGCAGCCAGTCGCGCCAGGCACAGGCCTCGTCGCGATACCCGGCATTGAGCAGTGCACACAAGGTGAAGGTCGAGTCGCGAAGCCAGCTGTAGCGATAGTCCCAATTGGCGCTGCCGCCGGAAATTTCGGGTAGAGACGTGGTCGGCGCCGCCACCATGCCAGCGGTTGCTCGATGGCTCAGCGCATGCAAGGTCAGCAGCGACCGGCGAACCGCGTCGGGCCAGTCCGTCGGCCGGTCGAATCGCTGCACCCAGTTCTGCCAATAGCGCTCGGTCTGGACAATTGCCGCGCGCGGATCGAGAGCGGCGGGTGGACTGGCATAGGATCGGCCGTGTTGCAGAACAAAACTGATGGTCTGCCCGGGCTTGACGGAGAAATTTGCGGTGACGCGGCCCTGCCCGAAGCGGAGATCGACATCGGCGCGAAGGACCACGAGATCGGGTCCGATGATGCCGATGACCTCCCGCGGCGCGGCGCTTACCCAAGGCGCCTCGGCGCCATAGTCGAACCGCAGCGCCAGATCGAAGGCGAACGCGACCTCGCCGCTCTCGCCAGTGACCTGACGGATGATTGCGCTGTGGGCACCGCCGATCGGCATCAGATCGATCACTTGGGCCGCACCGGTCGAGGTCGCATGTCGGGTCTCCAGGATCAGCGTGTCCGGACGGTATCGGCGCGTCGTTGCTGCCGTTTGGTCTATAGGCGAGATGCGCCAGCATCCGTGCCGCTCGTCGCCGAGCAGCGCGGCGAAACACGCGTCGCTATCAAATCGAGGCCAGCATAGCCAATCCACCGATCCGCCGCGCGAGACTAGAGCTGCCGAACGGCGGTCGCCAATCAGGGCATAATCTTCGATTCTCGTGCTCATTCGCCCCCACCGTCCGAGGAACCGTCCATCACCTGTGGCGGTTAAATCAGAAACAGCTCAGCGGCGGTTTAGTGCGCTTCGCTCCAGGGCATTCCGCGGCCGCTCTGCTCGATCTTCGGCGCTAAGGATAGTCATCATGGCCAAAACCGTTGGCGACTTCATTGTTGACCGCCTGCATCAGTGGGGTGTCCGACGGATCTACGGTTTCCCGGGAGATGGCATAAACGGGGTCTTCGGCGCACTGCAGCGAAGCAAAGGCAAAATCAAATTCGTCCAGGTGCGGCACGAGGAGATGGCCGCGTTCATGGCTTCGGCCCATGCCAAATTCACTGGCGAGTTGGGCGTCTGCATCGCCACTTCCGGTCCCGGCGCCACTCACCTGGTGACCGGGCTTTACGACGCCCGGCTCGATCATATGCCGGTGCTGGCGATTGTCGGGCAGTCGGCTCGTACCGCGATCGGCGGGCATTATCAGCAGGAAGTCGACCTCCCCGCCGTGTTCAAGGACGTGGCCGGCGCGATGGTGCAGACGGCGATGATGCCGGCGCAGGTTCGTCATCTGGTCGATCGTGCGGTTCGTATCGCCCTCGGCGAACGTCGGGTCACCGCGCTGGTCCTTCCAAACGACCTGCAGGACCTGCCTTACGAAGACCCGCCGCGCGCCCACAATACCCTCCATTCCGGTGTCGGCTATGACCGGCCGAAGACGATTCCGTACGAGCGCGAACTGCAACGGGCGGCCGATCTCCTCAACGCCGGGAAAAAGGTGGCAATCCTGGTCGGGGCGGGAGCATTGCACGCGACCGACGAAGTCATCGCGGCCGCCGACAAGCTCGGCGCCGGTGCGGCCAAGGCGCTGTTGGGCAAGGCCGCATTACCGGACGAGCTGCCCTGGGTCACCGGATCGATCGGCTTGCTCGGCACCAAGCCGAGCTGGGATTTGATGACCGAGTGCGACACGCTCTTGATGATCGGTTCCGGCTTCCCCTATTCGGAATTTCTCCCCGAAGAAGGGGCGGCGCGCGGCGTTCAAATCGACATCGCGCCTGACATGTTGAGCCTCCGGTATCCGATGGAGGTCAACCTCGTCGGCGACAGCGCCGAGACATTGCGGGCACTGTTGCCGTTGCTCCACGAAAAATCGGATCACGCTTGGCGCAAGCGGATCGAGGGTTGGACCCGGGAGTGGTGGAAGACTCTCGACGATCGCGCCATGCAACCGGCCAAACCCGTCAACCCGCAGCGCGTTGCCTCGGAATTGTCGCCCCGCCTGCCCGAGCGGGCGATCATCACCAGCGATTCCGGC
>DASXMC010000557.1:0-1841 GCA_036495885.1 Allostellaceae bacterium
GACAATCCGCCGCTGCGAAAAATATTGTCGCCGACAGCCGGCAGAGAGCGACGCCCCATGATCGAGCCGCCCGCCACCCCCGACCCCGACAATTGTGCGCGCTTTTTGCAAGCGCTTGGCGCCTCCGACGGACGGCTGTTGCCGATTGCCGATGCGGCACTGGTCCTCGCGTCATTCGAGCGCCCGCGCATCGACTTCACCCGCTATCGCGAGCATTTGCAGCTGATCGCCCGCGATATTGCGCACCATCCCGGCGCCGCGGGCGACCTTGCCGGGCGCGCCCGCGCCCTCAATGAAATCATCCTGTTGAAATACGGCTATTCCGGTGACGAGCTGACCTACGACGATCTGCAGAACGCCAATCTGATGCGGGTCATCGACCGCCGCAAAGGCCTCCCCGTGGTGCTCGGCATCCTGTTCATCGACGCGGCACGGGCGCAGGGCTGGGAGGCGGCCGGACTGGCCTTTCCCGGCCATTTCCTGATCCGCCTGTCGCAGGACGCCGAACGGCTGATTCTCGATCCGTTTCACCAAGGCCAGATCTGCGGTGCTGCCGAATTGCGCGACTTGCTGAAGGCGGTGGCGGGCGCCGAAAGTGAGCTGGCACCAGAATATTATGCGCCGGTCTCGGACCGGGATGTGCTGCTGCGCCTGCAGAACAACCTCAAATCACGGCTGGTGCAGCAGCAACAATACGAGCGGGCCGTCAAGGTCTCAGAGACGATGCTGATGCTGGCGCCCGATCTCGCCGACCTTTGGCGAGAGGCGGGAATTCTGAATCGCCAGATCGGCAACATCAGGGCTGCGGCAGCGGATTTCGAGCAATATATCTTGCGTGCGCCCGATGGCGCCGCCCGCCATCAGGCGGCCGCGATATTGCAGCAATTACGCGGCCAACTGAACTGAACCGAGCGCCAGCGGCGATCGATTGGGAGTTCGACCATGGGCCTTGCTGTCGCGATCCAGATGGATCCGATCGATACCATCAACATCGACGCCGATTCGACCTTTGCCCTCGCCCTCGAGGCCCAAGCGCGCGGCCATGCGCTCTATCATTATCTGCCCGACGCGCTGACCCTGCGCGACGGCCGGCTTTATGCGCGCGGCCGGCCGCTCGAAATCTTTCGCCGCCAGGGTGACCATTACCGGCTTGGGGCATTCGAAGAGCTCGACCTTGCCGGCGTCGATGTCGTGTTGATGCGGCAGGACCCGCCCTTTGACATGGCCTACATCACCGCGACCCATTTGCTCGAATTGCTGCCGGAAGACGGGCCGCTCATCGTCAACAATCCCGGGGCTGTGCGTAACGCGCCCGAAAAATTGTTTGTGCTGCGCTTCAAGGAGCTGATGCCGCCGACCTTGCTGACCCGCGACCGCGACGAGATCCGCGCCTTTTGGAAAGAGCACGGCGACATCGTGTTGAAGCCGCTATTCGGCAATGCCGGCGCCGGGGTGTTCCGGCTGCGAGCGGGTGACGAGAACCTGACCGCGCTACTCGAAATATACGAGCAGATCCATCGCGAGCCGGTCATGGTGCAGCGCTATTTGCGTGAGGTTCGGCGCGGCGACAAGCGCATCATTCTCGTCGAGGGCGAGCCGGTGGGCGGTGTGTTGCGGGTCCCGCCCGAGGGCGAGGCGCGCGCCAATCTGCATGTCGGCGCGCGGCCGGTCAAAACCGAGCTGACGGTGCGCGAGCGCGAAATCTGCGCTGCGATCGGACCGACCTTGCGCGCGCAGGGGCTGGTTTTTGTCGGCATCGACGTAATCGGCGATTACATGACCGAGATCAACGTCACCTCGCCGACCGGAATTCAGGAAATCGCGCGGCTCGACGGCGTCGA
>DASXMC010000558.1:0-4103 GCA_036495885.1 Allostellaceae bacterium
AATTCGCGGCGTTATCGGCCGCTTGTCGAGCCGGTTTCGAGCGGCGACAAAGTATTGTTTTCACCCGCTCGCTGATCAAGACGCCGTCGAGTGGGGAGGGGCCCGGCCGACGACCGCGATCATCGGGTCGGCGACATCTTCTACCCATTCCGCCAGCCGGTGTGTCGTGATTTCGGCGAGTCCGGCATGGCGCAGGTAGCGCTCGACAAGATTGGCGTGGCCGTCATCGTCGAGCGCGCGCCAGACCGCGACCGCTTTGGTCCAGAAGCAGCGGTTCGAAAAGCTCACGACGATTGGGCCGCCGGGGCGCAGCACGCGAGCCACATCGTTCAACAATTCGACCGGGCGTTGCAGATACTGGATCGAGACGCAGATCATCGCCGCATCGATGCTGCCATCGGCGAGCGGCAGGGCCGGATCGCGGTTGAAATTCTGCACAAACCAGCGGTCGAGCCGCGGGTTGGCGGCGAGCTCCTCGGCGTTCATCCCGTGGCCGATGATTTCGGCATAGACGACTTCAGGCGGCAGGTGGCTGACCCAACTCGACATCAAGTCGAGCAGCGCACCGCCCGTGGGCAGGACTGTGCGATAAAACTCGGTCAATGCGGCGATGGCGCCCTCATCGATATGGCAGACGAGCCGTGGTGGTTCGTAAAAGGCCTCGTCGTCTTCCGTGTCGAGCTTGGCGAAAGCCCCAGGCGGCAGGCCGAGCGTGTCTTCTTCCATCGATACCCGCCTCTCGTTCGCAGCAGAGAAAAGATGCCACGCCGCTGCCGCCGAGGCCAGCTGTCAGGGATTTCAGCTCCGGACCCGTCCGAGAGCTGTGGAAAACCGCACGAAAGTCATTCCGGGGCGCGGACGACAGTCCGCGAGCCTGGAACCCAAGCACACCGCGCTTGAAAATACAGGGCGAGCGCCGTTTTCATGGGTTCCGGGCCTGCCCATAGGGGCATCCCGGATGACAATTCGCGTGCCGTCCGATTGTTCGCAGGTTCTCAGAAGAAACAGATCAGCTGTGAGGGCGCTCGCAGTTGACCATCCATGGGATGCCGAACTGGTCGGTCAGCATGCCGAAACGTTGCGCCCAGAAGGTTTCCGCGATGGGCATGGTGACTGTGGCGCCTTCGGATAAAGCGTTGAACACCCGTTCCGCCTCGGCCGGCTGATCGATGCCAATAGCAACCACCATGCCTTTGGTTGGCTCGTAGCGGCCAGGCGGGGCGTCACCACCCATCAACACCTCGTCGCCAACCGTGATACGGGCATGGACGATCTTGCCGTGCTGTTCCGCCGGCATCTGGTCTTTCATCGGCGTCTCGGCAAAGGTCATCATCGCGACGATCTTGCCCCCGAGGGCTTTTTCGTAAAACTTGAACGCCGCCTCGCAGCGGCCGTTAAAGCTCAGATACGGGTTCAGCTGCATCTCCGATTCCTCCTGTCGAAACAACTCGATTGGACCCGCGTCCCGATAGACGCTGGTCAGAGCATGTTCTTGCCGGCGAGCTGAGCGCGCATGCGATCCTCCGCCTCGCGGATTTCGGGGGTCATGGCGGGACCAAAATCCTCGGCCTCATAGACACGGCGGATCTCGATCGCTCCGCCGACAAAGGGAACGCGTTTGGCCCAGTCGATCGCTTCCTCCTTTGAATTGACCCTGATCATCCAGAACCCGGCGATCAGCTCGTCGGGATCCGCGAACGGGCCGTCGACGACCGTGCGCTTGGTTCCGGAAAACAACACGCGGGCACCCTTTGAGCTCGGATGCAGCCCGTCTCCGGAGAGCATCACGCCCGCCTTGACCATCTCCTCGTTGAACTTGACCATTGCGGCGAACAGCTCCTTTTGGGGCAGCACGCCGGCTTCGCTGTCGCGGTCGGCTCTGACCTGCAGCATGAACCGCATTCTTTACTCTCCGTCGTAAATTTCGGATCGGTCTTGCGCGCCCTGACCAAGCAGAGGCAGCGCTGCCCTCAGTCGGCGATCGCCTGATAGGCCAAGGTCCAGAAATCGAGGTAGATGTCGGGCGGAATGGGCGAGGTCCAGGCGCGTTGGGTCATCAGGATCCCGACCATATCCTCGGCCGGATCGGACAGCCAAGAGGTGCCAAGACCTCCCGACCATCCATATTGGCCGACAGGCTCGGCAAGGCCGGCGCGCCGGGTTACGACCGAAACTCCAAATCCCCAGCTGTGGTTCTCAAAATGATCGCGGGTAAGACCGGACTGGGCCTTTTGTGCCGCGGTCAAATGGTCTGAGGTCATGGTTTCGACCGCGGCCCGCGACAGGATGCGCAGGTCCCCGTGCTTGCCGTTGTTCAGCAGCGTACGTGCAAAGGCAAGGTAATCGTCCACGGTCGAGACCAGCCCTCCGCCGCCCGAGGGAAACGCCGGCGCACGGCCCCACTGGCCATTCTCGGCGCTGTCGTAGACTTCGACCGCACCGGTTTGCGAGTTGGTCCAATAGCTGGTGGCGAGCCGGTCGCGGCTCACCGCGGGCACATAAAACGCGGTATCGGCCATTCCGAGCGGCTCGAACAGGCGTTCGCGCAGGAACGTCTCGAAAGGTTGGCCGGAAGCCCGCGCGATCAACACGCCCAGCACGTCCGAGCCGGTGTTGTAGATCCATTTCTCACCCGGCTGATGCATCAATGGCAAGGTGCCGAGGCGGCGGATCCATTCGTCGGGTGCCGGCGGAACCTGCGGCTGCGGCATCCCCTGACCGAGTTCGAGGTCGGCCATTGCGGTCTGGATCGGGTAGGTGCCGGGCGGCGCCATGACGATCCCAAAGCCCATGCAAAACGTCAGCAAATCGCGCACCGTAATCGGCCGCTGCGCCGGCTCGGTGTCGTCGAGCGGCCCGCCCAGACGTTTGAGCACCCGGCGATCGGCAATCTCGGGCAAGAGCCGACCGACCGGCTCGTGGAGCCGCAGCCGGCACTCCTCGACCAGAATCATCGCGGCGGCGGCGGTGATCGGCTTGGTCATCGAGGCAATGCGGAAGATCGTATCGCGGCGGACCGGGTCGTCGCCGCCGAATGTCTTGCCGCCGATTGCTTCGACGTGGATCTCGCCTCGCCGCGCGAGTAGCGCGACGACCCCCGGCACCTCGCCGCGCTCGACATAGCCGGCCAATACGGGGCGCAGGCGGGCGAGCCGCGTCTTATCGAATGCTTGATACATCTTGCCGGATCCTCATGCGGCGGCTGGCGTCGCCTTGTCGTACTCGTCGTGGCGCTTTACCCAATCCGTCAGATTGTGGCGCGGTCCGGTCTCGTTGCGCCCCTTTGGCGTCAGATCTAGCACCATGTACGTCGTCAGCAATTCCTCGGCACCCCGCGCATAGCTCGAATATGTGTGAAAGACTTGGCCAGCCTCTTTCTTGTAAAACACGCTCAAGCCGGCGAGTTCATCCATTCCGCCGTCGGTCTCGCGATAATTATAGTAGACCTTGCCGGAGGCGAGCTGCTCCGGGGTGAAGGACACACCGAAGTCGTAGTTGAAATCGCTGCCAAAAGACGACACCCAGCGGAAAGTCCATCCCATGCGCTTTTTGTACGCTTCGATTTCGGCGAGCGGAGCCCGCGAGACTGCAACCACGCTGACGTCGTGATGCTCGAGGTGGACGAGCGAGCCGTTCATGTGATCGGCGCCAAACGAGCAGCCGACGCAGCCCTCACCCCAGCCGGGCCCGAGCATAAAATGGTCGACGACCAACTGGCTGCGGCCGTCGAACAGATCGGCCAGGGTTTTTTTGCCCTCGGGCGCGTCAAAGACATAAGTCTTGTCGACTTTAACCCGGGGCAAGGCCCGGCGCTTGGCGCTCAACCGGTCGCGTTGGCGGGTGAATTGCTTTTCCTCGGCCAGCAATTTGACCCGTTCCGTCAGCCACTCTTCGCGTGAGACGATATTGTGTGGCTCCACGCTGTCCTCCATTCCATTGACCGGTGATTGCGTTGCTTCAAGCTAATTTCCGATGTCAAGCGGCGGCGGCTTTAAGCGCCTGCACATTGACTTTGGTCATCGTCATCTGGGCGCGGAACACTCGCTCGACCTTCGCCGGATCGCCGGTCATGAGGTCGGCCAAGCCGGCATAGTTGATCTGCC
>DASXMC010000559.1:0-4827 GCA_036495885.1 Allostellaceae bacterium
GCGTTTGCCGATGCGCGGGCCCAGGGACGGTCGTCGGTCGAATGCTATCGCGCCGGAGTTGCCGCCTGGCGCGCGGTTCACCCCGACCAATCGGCCGATTACGCCGCCAAGCGCGCGGTCTCGGTGATCCTCTCGACTTATCTGAGCCTGCGCGTCGAAGCCTGAGCCCGCTTGACAGCGGCGCGGTACTTTTGTTGCATCGCCGCATGAGCAAGAGCCCCAACCTCTCACCCGGCAAAGCGGCCTTGCGAGCGGCGCGTACCGAACGGCTCGCCCAGGCGCTGCGCGAAAACCTGAAACGCCGCAAGCTGCAAGCAGATGCGCCGGTCAAAGGTGCGGCCGACATGGACGGGGATTCCGCGACCTTGAGCGGCGGAGTGGTCTCCAGTAAAAGCGACGATCGCAGCGAACGCACCACCGATTGATGACCCGCTGCCGCCACAAACCGCCGGGCGCGGCGAAAGGTCGAGAGAAATGGATAGAATCCGGATCAGAGGCGGGGTACCGCTCGAGGGAGTGATTGCAATCGGCGGCGCCAAAAACGCGGCGCTGCCGCTGATGGCGGCGAGCCTGCTGACGGCAGAGCCACTAACCCTCGACAATGTCCCGGATCTCGCCGACATCGCGACAATGTCGAACCTGCTGGTGCAACACGGTGTGGCAATCGGGATCGGCGAGGCGAACTCGCATGGCGGACGCCGGCTCGACCTGTCGGCGTGCCACATCACCTCGACTACCGCACCCTACGACCTCGTGCGCAAAATGCGCGCCTCGGTTCTGGTGCTGGGACCGCTGGTGGCGCGCTGCGGGCGAGCGCGCGTATCCTTGCCTGGCGGCTGCGCCATCGGCACGCGGCCAATCGATCTGCATATCAGCGGATTGCGCAAGCTCGGTGCGCAAATCGAGCTCAGCGGCGGCTATGTCGAGGCGCGTGCGCCAAAGGGCCTGCGCGGCGCCGAGATCGTCTTTCCGTCGGTGTCGGTCGGCGCCACCGAACACCTGCTGATGGCGGCCACGCTGGCGGCAGGCGAAACGACGCTGATCAACGCCGCGCGCGAGCCCGAGATCACCGATCTCGCCGAATGCCTGGTGGCGATGGGCGCACGGATCAGCGGCATCGGCAGCGACCGCTTGCAGATATCCGGGATCGCAGAGCTGCATGGTGCGGCGCATCGGATCATCCCCGACCGCATTGAGACCGGCACCTACATCATGGCGGCAGCGGCAACCGGGGGCGAAGTCCGGTTGACCCAAACGCGGATCGATCTCGTCACCGCGGCGGTGCGCGTGCTCGCCGAGGCTGGGGTCGCAGTCATGCCGCGCGAAGACGGGGTCGTGGTTTGCCGCCGCGGCGACGCTCTCGACGGCGTCGATGTCATGACCGAGCCCTATCCCGGCTACCCGACCGATCTGCAAGCCCAGATCATGGCCTTGATGACAACTGCGCGCGGCGCCTCAATGATCACCGAGACGATTTTCGAAAACCGCTTTATGCACGTTCCGGAGCTCGCCCGTATGGGCGCCAACATCAACGTGCACGGCGCCTCGGCGATGATCCGCGGCGTGCCGCGGTTGACCGGCGCCCCGGTCATGGCCACCGATTTGCGCGCCTCGGTGTCGCTGGTCATCGCCGGTCTGGCAGCCGAAGGCGAGACCGTGATCAATCGTGTTTACCACCTCGACCGCGGTTACGAACGGCTCGAAGACAAGCTCACGGCGTGCGGGGCCCGCATCGAGAGACTGCGCGATGGCGCCTGACCATCCAGCTTTGCGGCTCAAGGTCGAGGACAGCGATGACTTGGCGGTGTTGTCGGCCTGTCTGCAAGACGCGCTGGTTGCGGTTCGCGACCTCGGCTTTTTTGTTCGCGAGCGCAGGTTCATCTTTATTGCCAACCGCTTTCGCTGGGAGAGCGGGTCGGACCGGGTGCCGGGGGAACCGGGTCACGAGCGGGTGCTGTGCGCGGTGACCTTCAGCATGGTCGCCGGCGTCTCTTATCGTGGATTTCGCCGCGCCGAGGAGGATCGGATCCTGTGCCTCTTGGCGATTCGCGGCAGCGCGGGCGGCAGCAGCGATGCGGCGATCGTGCTCGACTTTGCCGGGGCCGCCGCGATCCGCCTCGATGTTGCGCGGATCTCGTGCCGGGCGCGGGATTTGGGTGAACCTTGGCCCACGCCATGGCGGCCGCGCCATGAAGAGGATGCTGCGGAGTGAGCGTACCGAGTGCCGAGCGCTTGATCATGGCGCTGCCGAACGGACGCATACTCGCCGAGGTGATGCCGCTGTTGCGCCGCATCGGCGTCGAGCCCGAGCGGGATTTTTCGGACCCGGATTCGCGCCGGCTGCGGTTTTCGACGAGTGACCCTCGCCTCGACATCATCCGGGTGCGCAGCTTCGATGCCGCCACCTTTGTCGCTTTTGGCGCAGCACAGCTCGGCGTCGCCGGCAACGACGTGCTGATGGAGTTCGACTATTCCGAAATCTATGCGCCGCTCGATCTCGATATCGGCCACTGCCGCATCGCCGTAGCCGCCCCGGCGGATTGGGTGGCGCGCCGCGACGAGACCCGGCCTAGCCATATTCGTGTCGCGACCAAATATCCCGAGATCACGCGGCGTCATTTTTCGGCGCGCGGCATCCAGGCGGAGTGCATCAAGCTCAACGGTGCGGTCGAGCTGGCGCCGCCGCTTGGCCTGTGCCGCCACATCGTTGATCTCGTTCAGACCGGTGCGACATTGAAGGCAAACGGACTTGTTGAGATCGAGTGCATCGCCGAGGTCAGCGCGCGCCTGATCGTCAATCGCCCGGCTCTCAAGACCCGCCCCGAGGAAGTCGGCGGCTGGATCGAGCGTTTCCGCGCCGGGGTCGAGGGGAGCTGTTGATGGCGCTGTTGCTAGCGACCGGCGATCCCGGGTTCGAAGCCGCCCTCCGGCGGCTGCTCGACGCCAAGCGCGAGACTGCGGCCGATGTCGATAGCGCGGTAGCTGACATCATCGACGATGTCGCACGCCGCGGCGACGCGGCGCTGTTCGAATACACAAGACGCTTCGACAAGGTCGATCTCGAGAAATGCGGGCTGCGGCTGACGCGCGGAGAGATCGCCGCCGGCGCGGCAGAGGCCCCGGCCGATACAGTGGCCGCCCTGAATCTTGCGGCGGAGCGCATCGAAAGCTTTCATCGCCGCCAATTGCCGGCCGATCTCGACTATGTCGATGCTCTCGGGGTGCAGCTCGGCGCGCGCTGGCGGCCGATCGACGCGGTCGGTCTCTACGTGCCGGGTGGCACTGCCGCCTACCCCTCCTCGGTCCTGATGAACGCGATCCCGGCCAAGGTGGCGGGCGTCGAGCGGCTGGCGATGGCGGTGCCGGCGCCGGACGGCGTGCTGAGCCCGCTGGTCCTCGCCGCGGCGGAACTGGTCGGCATCGATGAAATCTACCGCATCGGCGGGGCGCAGGCGGTGGCGGCGCTGGCTTACGGTACGGCGTCAATCGCAGCGGTCGACAAGATCGTCGGGCCGGGCAATGCCTATGTCGCGGCGGCCAAGCGCCGCGTCTTTGGCCGCGTCGGCATCGATATGATCGCCGGCCCCTCGGAGATCCTCGTCGTCGCCGACGCTGCCAACGACCCGGAATGGATCGCCGCCGATCTGTTGTCGCAGGCCGAGCACGATGCCGCCGCGCAGGCGATCCTGATCACCAACGACGACGGGTTCGCAGCCGCGGTTGCCGCCGCGGTCGAGCGGCACCTGAAGCACCTGCCGCGCGCCGCTATCGCCCGAGCAAGCTGGCAGGCGCACGGCGCCATCGTGATCGTCGCCGATTGGAGAGAGGCGCCGGCCCTGATCGACCAAATTGCGCCCGAGCATCTCGAATTGGCGATCGAGGCCGCCGAAGAGATCGCCGCCGCGGTGCGGCACGCCGGCGCCATTTTCCTCGGCCGCCGGACGCCGGAAGCGATCGGCGACTACATCGCCGGACCCAATCATGTGCTGCCAACCGCGCGCAGTGCCCGGTTCGCCTCGGGGCTCGGCGTTCTCGACTTTTTAAAGCGGACGTCACTGGTGCGCTGTGACGAGGCGAGCTTTGCCGTCCTGGCGCCGGCGGCAATCCGCCTCGCCGAGGCCGAGGGGCTCGCCGCGCATGCGTTGTCGTTGTCGATCCGGCTCGACCGCCGCGATCCAGCCTGAGCCGAACCGATGGTCCAACACGCCGGCAGCGCCCCCGACGATCAGCGTATCACCGCCATCACCCTCGACGAGCACACGGTGGTTCGCCGCAACGCCGATATCGAGCATGAGCGGGCAACCGCGATCGCCGATCTGCTGGAGAACAACTCGTTCGCCCCTGCTTCCGGGCGCCGCGGCCCGTTCAACGTCCATCTCGCGATCGAAGAGAATCGGCTGAACCTCGAAATCCGCTCGGCAGCCGACGGCTCGAGCGAAACCGTCGTGCTGCCGCTCGCCCCGTTTCGCCGCATCGTCAAGGATTACTTCATCGTCTGCGAGAGCTATTACGAAGCGGTTCGCGGTGGCCGGCTCGGCCAGGTCGAGGCGATCGACATGGGCCGCCGGGGACTGCACGACGAGGGCTCGACATTGCTGATGGAGCGGCTCGCCGACAAGGTTGCGATCGACCATGACACTGCCAGACGCCTCTTCACCTTGATCTGCGTGCTGCATTTGCGCGGGTAGGCTGCCCGTGACGCGGCCGCTTTTGGTGCTGGCTTCAGCCTCGCCGCGACGGCTCGAATTGCTGCGGCAGATCGGCGTCGTGCCCGATATTGTCGAACCCGCCGATCTTGACGAGACCCCGTTGAAAGACGAGCTGCCA
>DASXMC010000560.1:0-5366 GCA_036495885.1 Allostellaceae bacterium
ATGCCCAACATCAAGAGGGCATATCGATTATCGGCAGTCATTGCGCGGATCGTCGCCGCCGGAAGCTTCATCTTCTTAATAAGACGCGGCTTGGCCACGTTGTGGTTACTCCCCAATTGCTCCCGCGTTCAAGGTGGGCGAAGCTATATACCGTTTCAACAGGGGATCTCCATGTCTCGCTCTTGCTCGATGAGATCTGGCGAGTCAACCCGGCGAACGGCGAGAAGAATAAAGTTGCCGACGTGCCAGGCAACGGGCTCAAGGGCGACCTCATCGGGCTGGAACGCGATCCCACTGACGGCACAATCCTCGCGGCATTCAAGCGCGCGACGAAGGTGGACTTGTTTACAGCCGAACACCCCGACCTGGGTTCGCGGTCCCAGGGCACACGCAGTGGGAGTCGCCACTGGCAACCCCTTGAATTCCTTGATCTTCAGCATCGGCCGGCCATCAGAAGACTCCAAAATCATAGATACACGATTATTTCAGTTAACCATTGTAATTGCGTTGCCAAACTCATATCATCTAGGTATGTATCTGCGCGTCACCGAGCGGCGGAACCGCGACGGCTCCTCCATCGCCTACTACGCCCTCGCCGAGAATGTCTGGAACGCCGCCGCCAAGCGTTCCGAGGTGCAGGTGGTGCACAGCTTCGGCCGCGCCGATCGGATCGACAAAGCCGCCTTGCAGCGCCTGGTCGCCAGCATCAACCGCGTCATCGATACCGATGCCGCCGACGCCCTGCCCCTGCGCGGCAAAACCGCCCTCCCCGAGATCGAAATCGACGCCGTCTTCGAACTCGGCATCGTGCTGGCCGCCCGCAGCCTGTGGGAGGCGCTGGACATCGGCGAGGCCATCCGTACCCGCCTGGCCCGCGCCGGCTTGGCTGCCCCGCATGAGATTGCGCTGTTTGCCATGGCGACGCAGCGCCTGGACGACCCCGACTCGAAGCTGGGCTGTGCCGCCCGCTGGCTGCCCGATGTCGTCTGGTTGCCGGAAGCGGGCCAGCTCATGGTCGATCAGCTCTACCGCGCGCTCGACTTCCTCGCGGTGTGGTCGGAGGAGATCGAACGCGACGTGTTCCTGCGCAGCGCCGACCTGCTGCGCCTCGATGTCGACCTGATCTTCTATGACACCACCACGGCATACTTCGAGATCGACGAACCCGACGCGCACGCTGAGCTGTGGGGCGGACGCCTGTTCGCGCCATTGCGCCAGCGGGGCCACAGCAAGGATGACCACGACGGCAACCCGCAGGTCGTCATCGCCCTGGCGGTGACCCGCGACGGCATGCCGGTGCGCTCCTGGGTGCTGCCGGGCAACACCGCCGACGTGACGACGGTGGCGCGCATCAAGCAAGACCTGCACGCCTGGCGGCTCGGTCGCTGCCTGTTCGTCGGCGATGCCGGGATGTACTCGGCCGACAATCTGGCCGAGCTGAGCCGCGGGCTCGGCCGCTACGTGCTGGCGGTGCCGATGCGCCGCGTCGGGGAGGTCGAAGCCGAAGTGCTGAGCCGGCCGGGCCGCTATCGGAAGGTCGCCGACAACCTGGAGGTCAAGGAGGTCTGGGTCGGCACAGGCGAACGGCGCAAACGCTATGTCCTGTGCTTCAATCCCACCGAAGCCGAGCGCCAGCGCCAGCATCGTGCCCAAGTGCTGAGCGAACTCGAAGCCGAGCTGCGGTTGCTTGACGAGCGCGCGGAAGATCATCCCAAGGCGGCTTGCGCATTAATGGCATCACGCCGCTGGGGTCGCTATCTCCGCCCCGACAGCCGCGGACGGCCGCAGCTCGATGCGGCGAAAGTGAAGGCGGCGACGAAGTTCGACGGCAAGTGGGTGGTCATCACCAACGACGAGACACTCACCGCCGAAGACGTGGCACTCGCCTACAAGGGCGGAGCCATCATCGAGTCCTGCTTCCGTCGCATGAAGCAGACCGGGCTGGAAGTGCGGCCGATGTTCCATTGGCGGGCGCGGCGGATCGAAGCGCACATCAAGCTGTGCGTGCTGGCGTTGCAGATGCAGCGCACCGCCGAGATCCGCACCGGCCTGCCGTGGGCGCGCATCGCGCACCTGCTGGCGGGACTGAAAGCGGTGCGCTACCGCAGCGAGAGCCGGACCATTGTTCAGCGCACGAAAATCGCCGGCGAATTGGCCGACCTGCTGAAAAAGCTCGGGATTCCAATCCCCAAGCAGCTCCTGGCGGTCACCGAGGCGGCCGCAACCCCCGCCCCGGCATAGATACACGCCCCGAATCCGTCCTGTGCAAGCCATTGCCACGGTTCGCAGATTCCGCGCGTCTATCCAGGGACCGCGAACCCAGGTCCGGGTGATCCGGCTTCAGCAACCAAATCATACCAGAAACCAAGGGCTTGTTCCGCCCTCGCCACTCCCTCCATCCGGACTGACGAATTATTCAGGTTAGCCTGACTTCGCCGATTGGGTCTCGATTTTAAGAATTTTCGCGGATCAGCAGACGGCGGAACAAGGGTTTAGTACAGCCCGCATAGCCGAAAGTGGCTGTAGTGCCGACCAAGCCTATTCCCAGGGCCGCGTTTGTGCGGATACTGGGCGGCCATCATGTTTCTGCGATCAAAGATTCGCCGCAAGGATGGCAAGGAGCACCGCAGCTGGAGTGTGGTGGAGAACCGGCGCGTTGCCGGTGGGCGAGTGGTGCAGCGCCATGTTTTGTATCTGGGCGAGATCAACTCGACCCAGGAACTGGCATGGCGGCGCTCGATCGAGGTGATCGAAGCCGGCACGGCGCAGCCGCGGACGCTGTCGCTATTCCCTGAGGATCGCTGCGACGGGCTGCTGCCGGATGGCTCGATCGTCCGATTGAAATTGTCGCAAGTGCGGCTGCGGCGGCCGCGGCAATGGGGTGCCTGCTGGCTGGCGCTGGAACTGTGGCGGGAGCTGGGGCTCGACCGGTTCTGGGCGGAACGGCTGGATCGGAGCCGCAAGGGCACGCGCTGGGACCAGGTGCTGCTTGTGCTGGTGGCCTACCGCCTGCTGGCGCCGGGCAGCGAATGGCGGCTGCATCGGGAATGGTTCGAGCGGACCGCGCTGGCCGATTTGCTGGGCGAGGATGCCGGCCCTTCGACAAGCTCAGGAGGCCGAGAGCCACAAGCTCTATCGCTGCCACGACCGGCTGCTCGAGCACAAAGCGGCGGTGTTCACGCATCTGACCGCACGCTGGCGCGACCTGTTCAACGTCTCGTTCGACGTGCTGCTCTACGACTTGACCAGTACTTATTTCGAGAGCGACCCGCCGTTCCCGGAAGGCGACAAGCGTCGCTATGGCCACTCGCGCGACCACCGCCGCGACTGCGTGCAGGTCATCATCGCGCTGGTGGTGACCCCGGAGGGATTTCCGTTCGCCTACGAGGTGCTGCCGGGCAATACCAAGGACGACACGACGCTGCGCGGTTTCCTCGACCGCATCGAGCGGCAATATGGCAAGGCGCGGCGGATCTGGCTGATGGACCGGGGCGTGCCGACCGAGGCGGTGCTGGCCGAGATGCGCGCCGCCAATCCACCGCTACAGTATCTGGTCGGCACGCCAAAAGGGCGGCTGACCCGGCTGGAAAAGGCTCTCGTCGACAAGCCCTGGCAGGACGCCCGGCGCGGCGTGCAAGTCAAGCTACTGCCCCAGGATGGCGAACTCTACGTCTTCGCCCAGAGCGCCGACCGAGTTGCCAAGGAACGAGCGATGCGCCGTCGCCAGCTGAAATGGCTGTGGGGACGGCTCAAGCAACTCACCGGTATGAAACTGACGCGCGAGGAACTGCTGATGCGGCTCGGTGCCGCTCGCAAGCAGGCCAGGACGGCTTGGCGCCTGCTCGCGATCGAGGTGGCCAAGGACAGCGCCACCTTCAGCCATCGCCTCGATCGCGCGAAGCTGCGCCGGGCCCGGCGGCGCGAAGGTCGCTATCTATTGCGCACCAATCTCACCGACGACGATCCGGCGCGGTTGTGGGGCTTGTATCTTCAGCTCGTCAGCGTCGAGGAGGCGTTCAGAAATCTTAAAGGCGACCTCGCCATCCGGCCGATCTTTCACCAGGATGAGACGCGCATCGAGGCGCATATCTTTATCGCCTTCCTCGCCTATTGCCTCTACGTCACGCTCGGCCGCCGGCTCCATGCGCTGGCCCCCGGTCTGACGCCGCGCAGCGCCATCGAAAAGTTCGCCGCCGTGCAGATGATCGACCTGCACGTTCCCACCACTGACGGCCGCGAGCTGCTGTTGACCCGCTACACCGAGCCGGAGCCCGAACTGGAACTGCTGCTCCATAACCTCAAATTCGCCCTACCAGATCAGCCGAAGCCCAAAATCACTGCCTTGCTTTGCCCGCCACCCATCCCGCTGTAGTGCCGACCTTTGCCGGTTGACTCACGCAAAAACAACCAGTTAGATCGTCTCGACCCTGCCAATCGGCGAAGTTCGGCTAATTTGGAGAGCACGTGACCGTGTTGCAGGGATGCATGGGGCCAAGTTTTGGTGTCGGAAGCTTGGTCATTCAGGCGATCCGTATATAGCGCGGGCGTCCGAACTCGAGCATCCGGTTCAGGCCGGCGGCGGCGATGGCGACTTCGGTGGCCTCGGTCTCGTCAGTTCGAGATCGTAGCGCATCGCCGATCACGCGTTTGTATCGACCAATTGCGGCCTCGACCTTGGCCCGAAGATTGTAGCCACTCGCCTTTTGCCAGCCCATCCGACCACGCTCGACGATCTCCTGGATGTGTCGGTTCCGCTGTGTCGGAGCGGTTTTGGCGGAAGCGCTCGGGACTGCTGTTGAACGTGGCGGCACGATGACGGCGGCATCCGGAGCATGCTCGGCGACGCCCTCGTATACTTTGTCCTGATCGTAGGCACCGTCAGCCGTGAACGACGCGATGGGATCGGTGATCTGGTCGAGCAGCGCGCCCAACCGCGCGGCGTCATCGATCTCTTTCCTGGTCAGCTCAATCGCGACGATTTCGCCGCTCTCGGCATCGACGCCGAGATGCAGCTTACGCCAGGATCGGCGGCGGGACGTGCCGTGCTTTTCAACCAGCCATTCACCGGCTCCACTGAGCTTCAGGCCGGTGCTGTCCACGAGCAAATGCAGCGGGCCGGGACCAGACCGGCGGAGCGGTGGCATTTCCAGCGTCTTGCTGCGGCGGCTCAGTGTTGAATGGTCCGGCACGGTGAGATCGAGCCCGAGAAGCGCGATGACGGAGCTGATGAGCCCTTCTGTTTGCCGTAACGCCAAGCGGAAGACCGCGCGCATGGTCAGTGCTGTCATAATCGCCAGAGCCGAATAATGCGGCTGGCCGCCCGGTGTGGTGCGGGGTTCCGCCCGCCACGCCGCGATCGCCTCGTC
>DASXMC010000561.1:0-3750 GCA_036495885.1 Allostellaceae bacterium
AACAGGCTGTCGCGCGTCCCTTTCGGTGAGCCCAGCACCACGACCTGCAGGATCGCGGAGGACTTCTTCTCGACCCTGACGCCGTTCTGCTGGACCTCCGAGGGCAGCCGCGACATCGTCCGCTGCACCCGATTCTGGACATTGACGGTGTTGGTTTCCGGGTCGGTGCCAACTGCAAACGACACGATCAGGCTGTAGGAGCCGTCATTGCCCGAGAATGAGCGCATGTAGAGCATGTTCGAGACGCCGTTGATCTCGCTTTCAATCACTTGCGCGACCGTCTGCTCGACGACTTCGGCGTTGGCGCCGGGATAGCTGGTCGTGACCGATACCTCGGGCGGTACGATGTCGGGGAACTGGGCAAGCGGGATTGCCGCAAGCGCGATCAGCCCGGCGAGGGTGATCAGGATCGAAATGACGATCGCGAGCCGCGGGCGATCGACAAAAACGGCCGAAATCATCGCCGATTCCCCTGTTATGCGCCGGCTTAGGCGGGTGGAGCCGCGCTCGGCGCCACGGTCGTCCCCGGGCGGACCCGAGCCTGACCCTGCACGATGACGCGGTCGCCCTCGGCGAGGCCGTCCTTGACCACGGCGGTGCCGTCGCGCTGCACCTCGACCTTGACCGGCCGCATGACCGCTTTGTTGTCCTTATCGACGACAAAGACATAGGCGCCGGCCTGATCCTCGGCGATCGCCGATTGCGGGATCACCAGCGCCTTCACCGGCTGGCCGATTTCGAGCATCACCCGCACGCTCATCCCGTCGGCGAGCACACCTTTGGGATTTGGAAAGACTGCGCGCAGCGGGATCGAATCGGTATTGGGATCGGCCTGCACACCGACAAAGTCAAGCTTCCCGGGCTCGCCATAGGTCGAGCCGTCGGCTAGCCGTAGTCGCGCGAGGATCGTGTCGAGTTCCCCTTTCGGCACGGCGCGGCGCTCCTGGAGCAGTTGGCGCTGACTGACGTTGAAGACGATCTGGATCGGACTCTCTTTGACCACGGTCGCTAGAGTTCCGCTGTCCGGGCCGACGAGATTGCCCAGCGAGAACGCCGCCTGACCGATGCGGCCGGTTATCGGGCTTTTGACCTGCGTATAGGACAGGTCGACTTCGGCCGCTTGTTGCGCCGCCTGAGCCTGAGCGAGCGCCGCCTTCGCTTTGAGCAAGGACGATTCGCGCAGATCGAGTTCCGATTGCGGGATCGTCTTGGTCTTGATCAATTCGCGCCCGCGCCGCGTCTGCACATCGGCATAGTCGAGTGCGGCAGTGGCCGCGGCGACCTCGGCTTTGCGCTGCGCAAGCGTCGCCTCGAATGGGGCGGGGTCCAGGGTGAATACGGTCTGATCGGCCTTGACGAGGTCGCCCTCCTTGAACAACCAGGGCCCGAGATACCCGTCGACGCGGGCGCGCAGATCGACTTTTTCGACCGCTTTGACGCGCCCGACAAATTCGGCCCTTGCCGATACGTCGCGCATTTCTGCCGTCGCAACCAGCACTGCGGGTGGTGCCGGTTGTGCCCACGCTTTAAAGCCGCCCACCGCAACCACGAGCAGCGCAGCGCACGACAAGATGCGAAGATTAAAAATTTGGTCGTACTTCATGGCGTCAGGCTCGATTCGTCCTGAATGACTGGGACCGCTCCCCGCCGCCCTGACAAACCCTCTCCGCTCGTAGAAGAGGAAAGGTGAGCGTGCCGACAGCGTCCGGAGCAGTCTCAGCTATCCCAGGAGTCTTGGTTTATGGCAATGATTAAGATCAGCGGGTCTCGAACGGGCCTAAGCTCGTTGACATCGCGGGGGCCGCGGCTTATCTCCGCTCCCTCTGACACGCCCAGGTGGCGGAATTGGTAGACGCGCTAGATTCAGGTTCTAGTGGGCGATAGCTCGTGGAAGTTCGAGTCTTCTCCTGGGCACCATTCTTCGGCGCCGCCGCGCTGCGACAGTATTGGCTGCACTACGACAGTATTCAATGACGAACTGGCTTCATCACGGCGACCTTCCCGATGACGTCAGTTTCGGGACCACGGTTGCGGTCGACACCGAGACCATGGGCCTCAACCCCTATCGCGATCGGCTGTGCCTCGTCCAACTCTCGGCCGGGGACGGCGATGCCCATCTGGTTCAGTTTGCGCCCGCCAGCCTTGAGGCACCGCGGCTGCGCCAGCTATTCGCGGATCCGTCGGTAACCAAGCTCTTTCATTTCGCGCGTTTTGATTTGGGGATGATCTACCGCTATCTAGGGGTGATGGCTTCACCGGTGTATTGCACGAAAATTGCCTCGCGACTTGCCCGCACTTTTACCGACCGTCACGGGCTGCGCGATTTGTGCAAAGATCTTATCAATGTCGATTTGTCAAAACAGCAGCAAAGTTCGGACTGGGGTGCTGCCACCTTGACCGAGGAACAGCTGCGCTACGCGGCGGCGGACGTGCTTTATCTGCACGCGCTGCGTGCCCGGTTGGACGGGATACTGGCGCGTGAAGGACGCCAATCGCTAGCAAACGCCGCGTTCTCGTTTCTGCCGCATCGGGTATTGCTTGATCTCGGCGGCTGGGCGGAGCAAGACATCTTCGCGCACTGATCGCGCATCGGGGGAGGGTTTTCGTCACGCTGGCAATTGTTCGAGCCGGCCGCTCCGGCCGGCGGCGATGAACGCGACCATCGCGCATGCCGTACGAGAGAGCCGGCCGCCCTCTGCCGGCAAGAGCGGCGGCGGCGAAGTCGATCTGGCGGTCGCCCGTCGCGTCCTGAGGGCGGAGATCAGCGGGCTCGAAAGTCTTTCGGCTGCGCTGGACCGCAGCTTTACGACCGCGGTCGATTTATGCATGGCGGCGCGCGGGCGAATCATTGTCACCGGGGTCGGCAAGAGTGGTCATGTTGGCCGCAAGATCGCGGCGACACTGGCATCAACCGGGACGCCGGCGCAATTTGTCCATGCCGCAGAGGCGAGCCACGGCGATCTCGGCATGATCGCCGGCGAGGACGCCATCCTGGCGTTGTCGAACTCCGGCGAGACCAGCGAGTTCGCCGACATTATCGCCTATTCGCGGCGCTTCGGCATTCCGTTGATCGCGGTTACAGCGGGCCGGGGCTCGGCGCTCGCTGCCGCCGCGGACGCAGTTTTGCTGCTGCCGGCCGCAGCCGAGGCCTGCCCGATGGGGCTGGCACCGACGACCTCGACGACGTTGATGATCGGGCTCGGCGATGCGCTCGCCATAGCGCTCCTCGAACGACGCGGGTTTTCGCCCGCAGATTTTCATTTGTTTCACCCGGGCGGACGGCTCGGCCGGCAGCTGATGCGAGTTGCCGACGTCATGCATACGGAGGATGCGGTACCCTTGGTTGCGCCCGCGGCACCCGTGTCCGAGGCGATCTTGGTCATGACAGCCAAGAGCTTTGGCTGCGTCGGCGCGTGCGATGACAAGGGTCGTCTGATCGGAATCGTCACTGACGGCGATCTACGCCGGCATATGGGCGATCGGCTGCTGAGCCTGTCGGTGTCCGAGATCATGAACCGGACACCCAAGACGATCGGCGCCGGCGCGCTGGCTGCCGAGGCGTTACGCCTGATGAGCCACTCGGCGATTACCTCGCTGTTCGTGCTCGATGACGCCGGCCGCCCAATCGGGTTTTTGCACATGCACGACTGCCTGCGTGCGGGTGTGGCGTAAGCGGGAACGCGGCGGGCAATGAAGGTGCTGGATCCGGGAGCCGATTTCGCCCGCAGCCCGCCGACGCCGCCGAGCGGC
>DASXMC010000562.1:0-5592 GCA_036495885.1 Allostellaceae bacterium
GCGGATCGACAGACGGCTCGTCTGCTGAAAGGTTTCGAACGGGAAATCGGCGTCGAAGCCGATATGGCGCGCCAGATGAGCCAGGCGCCTTTCCATAAACCGGGCAACCGCATTTTCGCTGGTGAAGTGATTGACCACGACGATGGTCCCGCCGGGAATGCACACGCGCCGCATCTCGGCGGCAAAACGCGCCGGATCGGGCACCACCGAGGCGACATAGAGCGCCAAGACCGCATCGAAGCTGTTGTCGGCAAATCCCAGGTTCTCGGCATCCATCAGATAGAGGCCTTCGACATGCGTCAGCCGCATGCGCTCGGTGCGGCGCTTTGCCTGAGCAAGCATCTCGGCCGAGACATCGATCCCCGTGACCCGCGAATCCGAGCGGAAATGCGGGAGTGACAGCCCGGTGCCGACGCCGACTTCGAGAATGCGTTGTGCCGGCCGGTCATTGGCGATGCGCACCGCCTCCTTGCGCCCCGGGTGAAACACCGGGCCGAAAAAGAAGTCGTAAGAACCGGAAAACAGCCGATAAGTGCGAATCGTGTCGTGCAGTTCCATCGTCTCGCCCTCGTCAAATCGACAGGACAAACGCCGTAGGCCGCGGCCGTTCTCCCGACCCGCCGGTTTTTGACGCTTTTATTAAGATAGGCCTAGCATGACATCGGCGCCGCGTCATCGTCTGTTGAGGCGCGTGCCGGTATTGCGTCGGTCGCACTCTCCGGAACTCCAGGGGAGGTACGGGCGTATAGCCTTCGGTCTGGGCCCTTTGGTGGAAATTAATCCCGTTGCCGTGCGCGCCCGGGCGGTCCGCCTCGCCGCGCGCGATCAGGGCGAAAGCACCGATGACCCGGCGCCGACCAGAATTTGATAAAACGCATTTGCCATCGGTCCGACGCAGAAGCTCTCTTCGACCCGAATCCGATTGGATTGCCCCAATCGCTGCCGCAATTCCCGGTCGCGGCAAAGACGGGCTAATGCTGCAACCAGAAGGCGCTGATCGTCGCGCGCGACGATGAAAGGCTTGTTCTCCTCCCCGACCATGGTGGCGATGTCGCCGACTGCGGTCGCCAACACCGGCAACCGCGCCGCCATCGCTTCGAGGACGGCATAGGGCATCTGCTCGGTGTCGGAGGTCATCGCGAACAGGTCGAAGGCTCCCATCACCGCCTCCGGCTTTGGAACGTGGCCGGTGAAATCGGTCCGATCGGCGATGCCGAGATGCTGCGATCGTTCGCCAAGCGCTGCTCGCTCAGGCCCGTCGCCGCAAATTACCAGCCGGAGCGGGGAGGACGACGCCGCGGCTACCTCGGCGAAGGCTTCTAGCAATCGCCCGAGGTTCTTTTCCCGCCGCAGCGGCGAGAACGAGCCAATAACGCATTCTCCATCGCGCCGCTCGAAGAACGGGAGCCCGCTCGTCGGAATGCCGTCGAAGCGCAGAGGATCGATCCCATTTGGGATATAAATTACGCGCTTGGGGTCGAGCCGCCAATCCGTGCGCGCAATCTCCGCCAGACGCTGCGACGGGACGACAACGGTCGAATTGTGCAGGGTAAGCCGCCGCGTTATGACCCGCCGCCGTCTCTGACGGTCGGCTTCATCCGGGCCAAACCCGTCTTCGAGGTGAATGTGCGGCCGGCGGAACCGATGGCGATTGACAATCGCCCATTCGATCGCCCCCCAATTATAGGTCACCAGCATATCGGCGCCGTTCCATGCTTGCGCCGCGACGATCCGGCGCCACCGCGTCATTGGATTGGAGCTGTACGCCGGGGCCGGCAGCACCGAGTAATCGAGAGCACGATCGAGAAGTGCGGTGGCGGTATCGTGCCCGTCCAGACTGATCAGGCGGTGGCTCAAGGCATTGCCGAAGTGGTTTGCGATCGCTGCAAACCGGGTCTGCTGGCCGCCGATGGAAAAGCTTGGAAATACGTGGAGGAGGACCGGCGCCACTAGTCGCGACCCGATTGCGTGAACCAGCTGGACGGTTTGCCGTTCCAAACGCTTGTCGGGAGGCACCGCATCATTGGCAGAAGCGAAGCATCGAGCGGTCCTGATCCTGATAAGTCGCAAAATGATCCGACCCGGCAGGCGTCGAGCGGTAATTTCGGCCGCGACCGGTTCATTGGAGAGCCGCCGCGATCAGCCCTTTTTTGCGTAACGTTTGCACAATCGCAGTTATCGTGATCGAGAATGTGCGCTGTGCACGAGGTCCGATACCGGGTCGGTATGCAGCGCCAAGGGAAGATTGCGATGGTTGACGAATTCCAAGCCTATCTGCTCCTCGTCGTGACGGCATTGTTCGTATTCATTGTAATCCGCGTGGTGAAGGACGATTGGCAGCAAAGTCGACGCTGGCGGAACCTGAACAGGTTGCCAAATCAGCGGCAATCGCCGCAGTGATCCTGGCGGCGTTGGCCTGCCAGGTGTAACCGTGCGTATCGAGCGCAAGCCTGGCCGCCCGCCCGAGCCGCTCGCGCAAGAGCGGATCGCCGGCAAGCCGCAGGATTGCGCGCCACAATGCCGCGGGATCCTGCGGATCGAACAAGATCGCGGTCTCGCCGTCGCCGAGGATTTCGCGAATATTTGCTTGATCGGGCGCAACAATGGCGCGACCGCCGGCCATGTATTCGAATAATTTCAGCGGCGACGCGTAAGCTACCGCTCGCGGTTGCAATGCAATGTCGAAGCTGCGGACGAGATCGGGGATGCTCTCGCGCTGCTTAACACCGACGAATTCCACGAGTTCGGAGACGCCTGATTGTCGCGCCTGTTGCTCGAGTGCAGGGCGCGCCGGACCGTCACCGGCCACAATCAACCTAATCGGCGGATCGTGGGGTCGGGCGAGCCCGTCGATAACCGCGTCGAGGCCATGCCAATCCCGCACAAAGCCGATAAAGCCGATCCTGACGGGACCGGCTGCGAGCGCCATGTATGGAACAAGCGGATACGCCTCGTGATCCACCCCGTTGGGGACTACGGCAATGCGGTCAGGCTGGACCCCGGCCGCGGCAACGATCGCTTTGAGCGCCTCGGTTACAACAAAAATTCTGTCGGCAGAACGCCACACAGCAGTTTCGAGCGCCCTTGCCAAGCGGCGAAGCTTCAGCCTGCTGAAGCGCGCCCGCTCCTCCGCCAGCGGAGCATTGATTTCGAGATAAAGAGGGATTCGACGCCATCGCTTGAGCAGTATTCCTGCGAGATAATAGAGGTTGTAGCGCTCGTAAATGACCTCGGGGTTAAACGACTTGGCAGCCCGGTGTAAACTTAGAGCGGCAGGAATATTGTAATAGAGCTCAGCCAGTTCGCCAAAAGCAGCAGGCAGGGCTCGGCGAATAGCGGCCAGCAAAGCGCTCTCGCCGCCGAACTCGGCGCGCTTGTACGCGCCGGGCCCCACCACCAGGATCTCGGCGCCAGCTCTCCGCAGTGCGCTCACCAGCTCTTCGATGTGCACACCCTGCCCGTCACGGGAGTGCACGCGATGGCTGTAAAGAATCCGCAACGACCCTCCCTCTAGCTTGCCGCAAGCCGGCTGCGGCGCCATTCGCCGCCGAAGGCAAGATCTCGAGCCGGGTTGCGGCCGCCTCCGCCGGTTGCAGTCATCAATTCCGGCTGGCAGGCGATATTGCGGCTCTTCGACTGCGTCAGATTTCCGGAGGCGGCAGTGCCGCGACCACGCCGCACGACTGGCGCGGTCATGCCCACCGGCGCCGCCATTCCTGGAACATCAGCACATTCCATAATGCCCATTGCCAGTTGCGCCGGCCCGACTGGTGTTCCAGCCATTTTTGGCGAATGGGAGCAGGATCGAAGAGACCGTCGGCAGACATCGTCACCGGATCGAGCAGCTCCTCGGCCCAACCCCGCAAACCGCCGCGCAGCCAATCCGCGATCGGCGATTCAAAACCTTGCTTTGGGCGCTCGAACAGCGGCCTTGGCACGTAGCGCGCCAACACATTCTTCAAGATGATTTTGGTCTTCCCGCCGGCGGTCTTGTGTTCGCGCCCCAGCCCGAGCGCGAATTCGACAACGCGGTGGTCGAGGATCGGGCAGCGCCCCTCGAGGCTCACCGCCATCGTCGCCCGATCGACTTTGGTCAGGATATCATCAGGAAGATAAGTCAGTAGATCGATCATCGGCATGCGATCGAGGAAGTCGGGGACCGCGTCGGCGGCAGCGCCTGTCCAGATCGGGTCGATCGGTTCGACCGCACCCGGTACCAGCGCTTCGGGTTGCGACCACAGGCTGCGTATCTCGCGAAAGAGCAGGTCCTGGCTTGGCAGGCTCATCCAGGCGGCGAGCTTGTGCGCCCGGTCGCCGACCCGTTCCGGTCGCCTCGCCCCCGGCGCCAGACGGGCGAGCGCGTCCCAGGCGGCTGGGCTCGGCACGGTGAGAAGTGCAGCCAAACTGCGGCGCGCCGCCAGCGGCACGCTGCCGGCGAGGGTGCCGAGCCGCGCGCCAAACCGGTACCAAGGGTAGCCGTGGAACAGCTCGTCGCCGCCGTCGCCGGAGAGCGCCACGGTCACCTCGCGGCGCGCCAGCTCCGAGACCAGCAATGTCGGGATCTGCGAGGCGTCGGCGAAGGGTTCATCGTACCATTCGGCGAGTTTGGGCACGAGGTCGAGCGCCGCCGATGCCGGGACGTAAATCTCGGTGTGGTCGGTCCCAAGATGTGCCGCCACCGCCTTGGCGTAGGGCGCCTCGTCGTAACGCGGTTCATTGAAACCGACCGTGAATGTCTTGACCGGCCGCGCGCTCCGCTTTTGCATCAGCGCCACCACCGTCGAGCTGTCGATCCCGCCCGAGAGGAAGGCACCCAGCGGTACGTCGGCCACCATCCGCCGGCGCACCGCGTCGGCCAACAAATCTTCGAGCGTGTCGGTCAACTCCCAAGGGTCGGTCTTGACCGCCGGTCGTGCGGCGATTTCGTAAGCGTCCCAGTAGATATGCTCGGTCGGCTCGCCCGCACCGTAACCTTCGCAAGGGATAGCGACAGCCGTTCCGGGCCGCAATTGGCGGATGCCGCGCAGAACCGAGCGCGCCGACGGATAGCAGCCAAACCGCAAATAGCCGGCGAGCGCGTCGCGGTCGATCGTCCGCTCGCAGCTCGGATGCGCCATCAGCGCTTTGAGCTGCGAGCCGAATAGGACAGTTCCGTCAAAGCGGCCGTAATAGAGCGGCTTTTTGCCAATCCGATCGCGCAGCAGCCAGAGGATGCGGCGGTCGGCATCCCACCACGCGAGCGCGAACATGCCGATCAGGCGCTTGGCCGTCGCCACGACGCCCCAAGCTTCGAACGCCTCAAGGATGACCTCGGTGTCGGAGTGGCCGCGCCAACGAATTCCGCGGCACTCGAGTTCAGGACGCAACTCCTCCGGGTTGTAGACCTCGCCATTATAGGCGATCACAGAGCGGCCGCTCGCCGACGCCATGGGCTGGGCGCCGGCAGCGCTAAGGTCGATGATCGACAGCCGGCGAAAGCCAAGGGCGATCCCGGCATCCGGATCGGCCCAGCTGCCACCCGCATCGGGGCCCCGGTGGGTCACACGATCGGCCATCGTGCGGGCGAGTTTAGCCGCCTGCGGGCCGCCGAGC